>DATEEG010000494.1:0-7079 GCA_035281305.1 Acidimicrobiia bacterium
TGCAGGCTCAACCTCGCTGACTGCGCACCACGTCGACCATCAGGTCGAGCGGCAGGGCGTGGGCCGTCCTCCCCTGGAATCCGGTCATCGTTGCCGCCGCGCACAAAGCGTTGAGGATCGCCTCCTCGGTGGCGTCGGCGACGGCCGCGAACAACTCGTTGAGCATCTCGTGGGGCAGCATCTGCAATTGATACGGCATCGACTGACCGGCGGCGAGGCTGTTGCCGGTGGCGAACGAAAGGAAGATGTCCCCGGAGCCGTTGCGACCGGTTCCACCGGCCCGAGCCAGGCCGACGGTCGCCCGGCGGGCGAGCCTCCGGCATTGATCCGACAACAGCGGCGCATCGGTAGCGATGATGACGATGATCGAACCGTCCCGCTCTTGCGCTGGCCACGGTGCCGGCACCCGGTCGTAGGAAATGGCCCGACCGACCGGTACGCCGTCGACCCGGAGGTCATTGCGGGAGCCGTAGTTGGCCTGAACCAGGACGCCCACTGTGTAGGTGTGCATCGGCAGGTCGACGACGCGGGAGGAGGTTCCAATGCCCCCTTTGAATTCGTGGCAAATCATCCCGGTCCCTCCGCCGACATTCCCCTCGGCGACCGGACCACCGGCGGCGCCGGCGAGCGCCGCTCGAACCTCCGGGTCGGCCAGTCGGAACGAATCGATGTCGGATAGCCAACCGTCATATGTTTCGGTCACCACTGGCAGGTGGAAGCCGTCGACGACCCCGGCCTCCACGCCGTACCGGACCAGGGCATCCCGGACCATCCCCACCTGATGCGTATTGGTGATGCCCACTGGCGAGCCAAGCATCCCTGACTCCTCGATCCAGGGAATTCCGGTCATCTCGCCGTTGCCGTTGAACGAGTGCCAGCCGCAGAAGGCGTAGTTGGTCCAAATCTCGTTGTTGCGAGGCACGATCATGGTCACCCCCGTCCTGACCGTGGACGGCGAATCCTCGATGACGGTGGCGTGTCCGACCAGCACCCCGGAGACATCCGTTATGGCATTGAACCTTCCCGTCGGAAGGCGACCGATCGAGATGCCCAGGTCCCGAAGCCTGGTCACTCCTCTCCTTCGTCGTTCCAGGCAGGGTCCGTGTCCCACTCTTCGTTGCGCTCGCCGACTTTTTCAAGAGCCCGAGCGGCTTCCTCCCGGGTCGCGTACGGTCCGAGGCGGACTTCGGCCCGGCACCCATCCTGGGGTTCGACCGATTTGTGGTCGAGGCAGTAGAACCATCCGGAGTCGGCGGGAACCTGGTTCATCGGTGGCATTGGTATGTTGGCACCGGCGCAGCCTAGGTAGCTGAGCGCCTGACGGACATTGGAGGTTTGGTGAGCGGCGACAACAGGCCCCGCGTGGTGGTCTCGAGCGACGGCGGTGGCAACAGAGGAATGTTGATAGCGGTCGTGGTGCTCGCGATCGTCATCGTCGCCGCCATCTGGGCCTTCAACCAAAGCGATGCCGGCGACGCGACGAACGTCAACGTCGACATCCCCGCCGGAGAAGCCGACCCCGGCACCGAAACCACGATCGCCCCCTGACCCCTCAAATCCTCCGTTCTGGCGCGACAAAACCGTGCCAGAGCACGGTTTTGTCGCGCCAGAATGGGACTCTGGTCAGGTCCGGAAGGGCTACCCCTCCGACTGATCGACCTGGAACGGGCACTGCACGCCGATCTCAGGGCCCCGCTGGGCATACTCGCCGTAGAAAGCATCGATCGCCGAGCGGTCGAAGCTGTCCAGGCGAAGGAGATGGGTCCAGGCCGTGAGGGTGATCTGGTTCGCCATGCCGTCCCGCGGGGTGACGATCACGTGGGTCCCGGCGTCCCGGGCGAAGGCCTCGAGGTCTGCGCGGGCGGCCGCAGCCGTCTCGGGGTTGTAGGACACGATGATCACGCCGTGTTCGAGATTGTGGACCAGGTTGATGTCCGGTGGCGCCGTTCGATATATCCCACACGCGGCCGACGACGCCGAATGGGAGCCGCTCGTGGGGGGATCGGAGTTGTACACCGGAACCGGGTCGGTGCCGCTGAGGTGAAGCTGGCCCTGGTCGGGGAATGTCTCAACGCTGGCCAGGGCGATCGGTGGCGGTCGCGTGGCGAAGAAGACGATGGCGCCAACCAGCAGGACGGCGACACCGGCCCCGATCAACAACCTCCGGTTGCGCAGAGATCGGGCCGCTGCCAGCCGCCGCTGTTCAGCCTCGGCCAGCCTGGTATCGACGGTGTTCTTGCTTCCGGTACGTGACATGAACCGCTGGGTCCTTTCGGGCGGGCGTTTCCAAAGAGTGGATTGGGGGCCTGAATGGTAAGCCAAACGCCGGGTTCTGAAATTCGGCCCCCAATACCGGGATTCCTAATGAACGGGTTTGCCGCTGAGGTTGGCGACTCCTTTACGCTGCATGTCCCCCCACTGCCGGGTGCTGCTGCCGCCGAAAATCGCCCGGATCCGCCACCACACGGTCTGCTGGCGCAATCCCAGGTTTTCCAGGAACACCAGGCCCAGCAGCGTCAGGGCTTCCAACGGTTTGTTGAAGTAGCCGAATCGCTCGTCGAGGAAGAGCGCCACCAAAGAAGTGAAGGCGCCGGCGAGGAAAGCGATCATCAAGAGCAACAACGCCGGATACGGGTTGATGCCCTCGAAGAAAAAGGACATTGGCACCACCAGGTACCCGAGGAACTCGATCATCGGAGCCAGGAACTCGAAAAGGAACATCGCCGGCCAACCCAGCATCCCCACGGTTCCGTGACGGGGATTGAAGAGCGAAGAACGGAAATCCCACATGGCCCTCAGGAGGCCTCGATGCCATCGGATCCGCTGCCTCCGCAAGACCCGTCGCGTCGATGGCACTTCGGTCCACGCAACCGCCGAGGGGGCATAAACCATTCGGTAGGGCTTTTTCAACCTCCGGTAGTGACGGTGGATCCTCATGCTGAGGTCCAGGTCCTCGCCCAGGTGCCCGGAGGTGAGCCCACCCACGTCGACGACTGCTTGCTTCAGATATACGCCGAATGCACCGGAGAGGAAGATGAGGCTGTTGATGGATGACCATCCCGGTCGAGCCCCCACGAACGAACGGACGTACTCGAGTATCTGCATCCGTTCCAACCAACGGCCCGGGAGCTTGGCGTCGACGATGTGACCGTGCTTGATCGTGCACCCGTTGAGGGGCCGGACGTTGCCCCCGACGCCCACCGTCCGGCTCCGATCCTCGGCGACATATCGCATCGAGTTCACCAACGCGTCGCCGTCGATCAGGACGTCGGCGTCCGTCAGCATGACATAGGGATATCGGGCGACGTTGATGCCGGCATTGACTGCGTCGGCCCGGCCTCCATTGGCCTTATCGACCAGGGTGATCGATACCGGCAGCTCGGCGTGGTAGACCTGACGGACGTGGGCGGTCTTGATGCTGGGCCGAAACGGCATCGGCACCGGCAGCATCTTGAAGTGCTCGATCATCTTCTCGAGGGTGTCGTCCCTGGAACCGTCATTCACCACAACGATCTCGAACTTGGGGTAGGTGACCATTGCTACTGAGCGGATCGACTCGACGATTCCTGCGCTCTCGTTGTAAGCGGGCACGATGATCGAGACAGGAGGACTGAGGTCCGATCCGAGCATGTCCTGGACCCGCCCGAACCGCTCGAACATGCGCTGCTTGTGGAGCGCTCGGGCCGAGAGGATTGCCAGGGCCAGCATGTGTAGCTGCATCGCGACGAAGTAGACGAGGACCCCAATCGACATGATGTTGACCGCCGCTCTCACGACGACAACCTCGTCTCGACAAGCTCGGAAGTGGTGGCAGCATCGTGGGCCGGTTCCCGCACGAGGAGCGGAAGTCGTCCGGGCGGGAGTTTTCGCATCTCGGCCAGTTGGTTCAATGCCGAGTCGGCGGCGAACCTGTCGGGCGAGTCCAACGCCTCGAGGAGGTGGGTCATCCCGCCCGGGATCTCTCCGAGCGTCTCGGCGGCGTTCTGTCTCACCCACCACTCGGTGTCGCTGAGCAGGGAAGCCACTGCCGGTCCGACAGTCTCGTCTGCCAGAGCTGTCAAGGCCCTGACGGCCCTGGCCCTCACCTCCCAGGCGTTGTCGGCGAGGGCGAAGAGCAGGGCATCGCGAGCTTCATCGGTGCCCACCCGACCGAGTGCCGAGGCCGCCGCGACCCGCCACTCGAGGATGGGGCTGGACAGAAGTCGGAGGAGCAAGGGTTCGGCCGCACTGTCACCGATGAACCCGAGCACGCGGGCCGCCTGGGTCACCGCTTCCAGGGAAGGGCGGGGACTGTCCATCTCGTCCGAAGCCCATTCCGTGATCAGGGGAACGGCGTCGACACCGAAGGCGACCAGGGAATCGGTCAGCCGGGCGGCCTCCCATGGTCGGACCCGGGTCGAAAGGTCGAGAATCATCGGGACCGCGGTGAGGTCGTGAATCCGGGCCAGGCCATGAGCGGCGTGGGTTTGGACATAGGCGTTGCGATCATCGAGGAGGGAACGAAGGAACGGGGCGGCCGAACGATCGGCCAGTTCGACGAAGGTGGAGACCGCCTGCAGCCGCGAGGTCTGCGGGAAGATCCAGCGGATTCGGGGAATCAGGGCGTCGACGATGCCGATCTCCTCGACCATGCGGTCGATGAAGCGCCCATCCTCCCCCTCCACGAGCCGTCGATAGTCGATCACGACGTCGTGGAAGGCGGGGTCCGTCCGCCACCGCTTTGGAATTTCGGTCGGGATGTAACGCCGCCCGATCATCTCGGCAACGGCTGCCACATAATGCGCGGTGCGGACACCCCGGCTGTTGAGGATGATCCGATGGGCCATCTTCATGGACAGCAGCGAAAGAGCCGCAATCACGGTGGACGCGGCCAGAAAAACCGTCACCCACGGCAGGGTCCCGCTCACCTTCTGTGAATCGGCTCCCGGGCCGGCCTAATTGACCCTTATCTCGGGGTTTTGCGGGTGTCGGTGACCGTCACTTTGAGGCAATCGGCGGGAACTCCCGAGTTGGCGCAACCAGCGCGGCCTACTTGGAGGGGAGCCGACCGTTCACCCGGGCGGTGAGTTCGGACATGTTGAAGGGTTTGCGAACATAATCGGCGGCTCCAAGCTCGAAAGACCGAACAACCGTGTCGTCGTCGTCGACTGCGGTGAGAACCAGCACGGGGAAACCCATGCCGGCCTCCCTCCACTTGGCGATCACCTCGGTCCCCAGCATCGCCGGCATCAACTGATCGACTACCGCGAGGTCGATGTCGCCCTTCATACCCGCCTCATAGGCGGCGGCGCCGTCCTCGGCCTCGATCACTTCATGACCGGCCGCCCGGAGATGGCGGGAGACCAGCATTCGAACCGTCGCCGCGTCGTCAGCGACCAAAATTCTGGCCATATCGCTACCGGAGTTCCTAACGAAAGTGGTCGTGTTAACGGTTGGACGCCACGCGAGCGCCGAGTGCCGGCCCCAGACGATAGCCTCGGACGACTTGGCGAAGGCGAACCACCGCCCCGACAACGGAAACCGACCACTCACAGTGTTTTTTCAAGACCGACTCCATGCCGGAAGGCTCCTGGCCGAACGGCTTCTGAAGCTCCAGCCCAGCTCACCGGTGATCCTCGGGCTACCCCGAGGCGGAGTGGTGGTCGCCGAACCGGTGGCGGTGGCGCTCCGGGCTCCGCTCGATGTCATCATCGTCCGCAAGCTGGGGGTGCCCTACCAACCGGAGTTGGCGATGGGGGCGATCGGTGAAGGCGGAGTGAAAGTCATCGAATCGTCGGTCGTGGCCTCCGCCCGGATCAACGATGATCAGATGGAGGAGGTCGAGCGGCGAGAGCGAGCGGTGCTCGAGGCCCGGATTGCCGGGTATCGACAGTGGCGGCCGGCAGTCCCCCTGGAAGGGCGGTCAACCGTGATCGTGGACGATGGAATCGCCACCGGTGCCACTGTGCGTGCCGCCTGTCAGGTCGTCACCAGCCGGGGCGCCCTGAAGGTCACGGTGGCGGTCCCCGTCGCTACCAGGGAGGCGATCCGGCGAATTCGAACCGTTTGCGACGAGGTGATCTGCCTGCATACGCCGGCCCGGTTTGGGGCGATAGGACTGTTCTACGCCGACTTCGCCCCCGTTGACGACCTCGAGGTCAAGAGGATTCTCATCGACCGCCTGGCCCACCCACCAACGACCTGACACGACCCGTCCAGACGTGCCGTAGCCTCCCAGCAGTGACACGCGCCAGCAATCGACAACCCCGCCACGAACCACCTCCCCGGCGACTGGCTCTGAGACACCGGCTGGCCTGGCGGGTTGGCCCGGCGACCATCCGGGTTGTGGCCCGTCTCATGTGGCGTCTCCGCATCGAGCATGAGGCGCCGTTCCCGGAGCCGCCATTCATCATCGCCGCGAATCACCTCTCCTTCCTCGATCCCCCGCTGGTCGGGTCGGCCTGGGGACGACGGGTCCGATTCATCACCCTTGCCGACCTCTTCGGCAACTACCCGGTGCTCGACTTCACGCTCACGTCTTTCGAGGCGATCCGGGTCCGGCGAGGAACCGTTCCCCTCGCCGCGATCCGCCAGTCGCTGGCCCATCTCGCCGCCGGCGGCGTCGTCTGCCTATTTCCGGAGGGGACCCGGGCCCGTAAGTGGGGGGAGGTCCCGCCTTTGCCTGGCGCGGCCTGGCTGGCGGTGAGGGCCGGAGTGCCGATCGTGGCGGTTGCTGCGATCGGAACCGATCAGGTTCTCGGCATCGACAACAAGCTCCACCGGGGGCGAGTCCGGATCAAGGTCGGCCCCACCTTCTATCCCGAGGGCATCGGTCGGCCGGCGGTCGACGATCTCACCAAGAGATGGTCCGACTGGATCACCGATGCGACCGACACCGCAGTCAGGGAAGGAGGGCCGCTCTAAGCGCCAGGTTGGGGTGGAGTCGAAGCGACGACTCCGGCCGCTCCCGCCTCGGTCTCCTTCACGAACGTGGGCCGGAGCTCGACAGGATGTCGAGGGGCCTTTCGAGTCCGGAGACGGAGGTTCAAGACTTCCACGAAAATCGAAAAGCCCATTGCGAAGTAGATGTAGCCCTTGGG
>DATEEG010000495.1:0-3339 GCA_035281305.1 Acidimicrobiia bacterium
GTTGGCGTCGACTACGAACAGAATCAAGTCGGCGGCCGAAGCTGCCGCCTCGGCTTGGGTCTTGATGGATTCGCCCATTCGGTCCTCGGGAGCCGACTCCCAACCGCCGGTGTCGACAACCTCAAAACCGCGTCCGGTCCAGTCGGCTTCGAAGTGGCGGCGGTCCCGGGTTACCCCCGGCCGCTCTTCGACCACCGCCTGTCGCCCGCCGACGATGCGATTGACCAGGCTCGACTTGCCGACGTTGGGCCGGCCGACCACCGCCACGATCGGGAGCGAACTGCTCATGGCACTGCGATCAGCGTCAGAGCTTCGCTAGCCGACCAATCGCGGTCGTGTTCCAGCAAGCCCTCCTGGCTTCCGCGTGCGGTAAACCCGGCTTCGACCAGCGTCTGCAGAGTGGTCACGAACGACCGGAGTTGGGGCGGCAGCGGAAAGTACTCGGCTTCAGTGGTGACCGAGAGCAGTTCGAAGCCGAGAGTCGGGTCTATACGTTCGATCACCTCGGTAACCAGGTGGTCGGGGGCCGAGGCGCCGGCGGTCAGGCCGACCACCCGGGCGCCGCCGAGCCACTCGTCGAGAATGTCGGCGGCGGAATCGATCCGGTAGGCCGCGACCCCCCGCTCCCGGGCGACCCGAACGAGGGCCTGTGTGTTCGACGAGTTTTCCGAACCGACCACGAAGATGGTGTCGCACTGCTCGGCCAGGGCACTGATGGCTTCCTGGCGATTCGTCGTGGCGTAGCAAAGGTCGCTTTTGCGAGACGTCACCAGATCCGGGTAGGCGCGCTGGGCGTCGTCGAGAACCTGGCGCCACTCGAGGGTCGACAGGGTGGTTTGCGCCACCAGAGCAACCTTTTTGGGATCGGCCGGCTCAAAGCCATCGAGACCGTCTTCCGGCTGGACCAGCGTCATGTTCTGGGGGGCCTCGGCCAGCGTCCCGATCGCTTCGTCATGGCCGCGGTGACCGACGTAAATGATGTCGAACCCTCGCTTGGCCATGAGCTTGACCTCGTGGTGCACCTTCGTCACGAGAGGGCAAACAGCATCAATAACCACCCCGGCCCGGGCCGCAGCCCCGGCCACGACTTCGGGGGACGAGCCATGGGCGGAGAGCATGACCGGCGCGCCTTCCGGCACTTCTGAGATGTCGTTGACGAACACGACGCCGACTCTCTCGAAGGCTTTGACGACCCACTCGTTGTGGACGATCTGGTGGTAGCAGTAGACGGGCGGCTCGAACATCCTGACCATCCAGGTCAGGGCTTTGATCGCCATCTCTACCCCGGCACAGAACCCGCGGGGCTCGGCTACAACGACTCTCTCAACCACGAAACGAGTCTATTGGGGCACCAGAGTCTTCTTTTGGACGGTCGAACCACGCCCGGCGGCGCCAGACGATCCCGAACTGGGATTGAGCCTTGAAGCTTGGGGCTTCGGATCAGGTTTCGGCGTTGATCAGGGCGACTATGCGGTCGACTACCTCTTCGACCGTCATTCCTGTTGTGTCCAGGCGGATGGCATCCGAGGCCGGTGCCAGCGGGGAGAACTTGCGGGTGGAGTCGGCGCGGTCGCGACGATCGAGGTCTTTCATCACTGCCTCAGGATCCTCCCCCGTCTGCCTGGCCCGCCGCCGGGCCCGCTCCAGAGCGCTGGCGCTGAGCCAGATCTTGAGATCCGCCTCGGGAAACACCACCGTCCCGATGTCGCGGCCCTCGACGACGGCGTCCTGACCATGGCGGGCCACCCACATCCGCTGGTGAGAGACCATGAGACTGCGGATCGCGGGCATTGCCGCCACCCTCGAAACCGAGGCAGTGACTTCGAGCGAGCGTATGTCGGCCGACACATCCTCGCCGTCGAGGTACATGCAGCCGCCCTCTTGCATGAAGGTGCGAACGCTCACCGCGCCGAGGACCTCGTCCTCGTCGGACAGGTCCACGCCGGCACGAAGGACCGCCAAAGTGGCAGCCCGATAGAACGCGCCGGTGTCGAGGTGGAGCCAACCCAGACGTTCGGCCAGCTTCCGACTAACGGTCGACTTTCCTGACCCACCGGGTCCATCCACCGCGATGATCACAAGCGGGCGAGCATCTTGAAGTATCCCGGCCAGGTCTTGCTGACAACGTCGGGCTGTTCGATGACTACGCCTGGCACCTTCAAGCCGATCAGGGCCAGGGACATAGCCATGCGGTGGTCGTCGTAGGTCTGGACGACGGCCCCCCGCAGGTCGCCGGGCCCGATCACGAGGTCGTCGCCTTCGACTTCGGCAAACCCGCCCAACCGGCGAATCTCGGTCTTCAGGCCGAAGAGTCGATCGCTCTCTTTCAGTCTGAGGTTTCCCACATTCCGGATTCGACTCTTGCCTTCGGCGAACACGCAAGCAACCGCCAGAGCGAGTACTGCATCGGGAGCGTTGTTCATATCGACGTCGATCGGTCGCAGGGTCGGAGGGCCTACGAGGTCGAGACGGTGGGTCATTCGGCGGACCGAACAGCCCATCGACTGGAGGACGTCGACCAGGGCCAGAT
Source organism: Acidimicrobiia bacterium (assembly GCA_035281305.1). Taxonomy (GTDB): domain Bacteria; phylum Actinomycetota; class Acidimicrobiia; order Spongiisociales; family ZC4RG35; genus DATEEG01. Next base: position 2,531 of record DATEEG010000495.1, read on the forward strand.
CTGGTTGGGTAGAAGAGGCCGGGATGCCTTCGACCCCGACCGAGCCCGCAGTGATGGCCGCTGCCACCAGCGGATACGCCGCCGCCGAGGCGTCGGCTTCGATGAAGTAGTGGGTGGCCCGGTAACCGGTCGGTCTGACGATGAACCGCTCGCCGCGGTCTTCGACCTCGGCCCCGAACGCAGCCATGACCTCCATCGTCGAGGTCAAGTAGGGCCGGCTCACCGCGGGCCTCGTCAGGACCAGTTCCACCGTTCCTTCGGCCAACGGCGCTACCAGCAGGAGGGCGGTGACGAACTGACTCGATCGAGACGGGTCGATCGACATCGATCCACCTTTGAGGCCCCCGCTGCCGGATACCGTGATCGGCAGGTGGCCCCGGTCGGCCGTGACCCCGACTCCGGCCGCCGTCAGCGCCGCAATCAATTCCTCCTGCGGACGGATCAGCATCCGTCCCCTTCCGGTGATCGTCACGGATCCAACCCGCACGAGGGCAGCGACCGCGATCAGGAAACGAGCCGTGGTGCCCGACATCCCGGCGTCCACCGGTTCGGCCGGGGCGGTCAGATCTCCACCCGACCCGAGCACCAGCCACGGGTCGTCGTTGTCATCGACCGAAATGCCGAAACCCCGCAACCCGTCCAGCATCGCCGCCGTGTCATCGGCCACGAGCGGATCGTGCAGGCGGGAGACCCCCTTGGCCAGGGCCGCCGTTACGAGGGCCCGGTTGGTTAACGACTTCGACCCGGGCGGACGCACGACGCCCGAGACGGGTCGTAGCAACGGGCGGATCGGGATCTGGGGGGGAACG
>DATEEG010000496.1:0-4884 GCA_035281305.1 Acidimicrobiia bacterium
CCATTTCGGCCTCAACCTGCCCCGGTCCCCATCCGGCGTATCCGGAGAACACCCGAACCGCGCCGGGGGTCCCGGCCGCCGGATCACTGGCCAGATCCACCATTCCAATTCCCCCGAGCGCCGTCGGCTCGGTGGGGCGCTCGGACCGAACCAATCCGATCGCAACCGCCCGATCGACGGGGCCACCCACGAAGACAACAGGCGGGTCCTCGAGTCGCCGCGCCCACTCCGGGAGGTGGGTCTCGACGGGTTCGCCGCTGGGTCGATTGAGGACGACGCCGACGGCACCGTCGCCGTCATGTTGGAGCACGAAGACGACAGTCCGGTAGAAGTTGGGGTCGGCCAGCAACGGCGAAGCCACGAGAAGCGTTCCTGCCGCCAACATGCGGGCACCTTCCGACATCACAATCCCAATCCTGACATAACAAAAAGTGGCTCCGAACTCGGCTGAATTGAACCGATATTTATGCCCTTGCCGTATCCTGAGGTACTAAATGCACCGGCTCATGATCGCCATCGGACCGCTTGCAGTTGCCCTTGCCGCTTGCGGGTCCGGCTCGACCGATGTCGTCGCTTATACCGACCCTAACAAGCTATCGCTCGTCAACCTGCCGACCGAATGGCACACCTACGAGATCGCCGAACTTAACGCCCTGGAAGACGTCCCGTTCGCCGAGCCGTACCAGGGCTTCGAATACCCCGCAGTGTCTTCCGTCGCCTTCGACGGCGCCCCGGCGAGAGACGTGGCAAACGTCACCAACTCGCTGGCCGTGGTTGATTTTCCCATTGGAGCCATGTCGGTTCGCACCGTCGGCGAGATCGAGCGTCAATACCTGAATCGGGCTGCCCTGAGCCAGTCGGTTCTCCCCTACTTCGAGTATCTCGACTACCAGGAGCATGCTCGTGAGGATTTCTCGTTCGGTGACGGGTACGACGGGGTGCGGGTGCTCGTGTCCTACGTCGACGAGAGCGGGGCCGAAGTGGGTATCGCCTATCTGATCTCCGTGACCGACCCGGCCGACAACCGCATGTACTCAATAGTGGCCGGATGCTCGCGCGACTGTTATATAGCAAACCAGGCTGAAATCGAGAGGGTGGTGGATTCGTGGCTGGTCAACAAGAAGGCGTCCTGAAGACGACCCGCCGCAGGGCGGATACGTGGGACCGGATCAAGTTTCTCGTCATCCTCTCCGTCATAACGACGGCGGTGGTTGGGAGCCAGGTGCAGCCTCCCTTCGTCACCGTGGGTGCCGCCCTGCGGGAGTTCCTCGGAACCAGCGCCGGCAGGATCCTCGCCGTCCTTTTCGTCCTCGAAGTTATCCGCCAAATTCACTATTTCGTCTCGGAGCGAAGTACCGGCTACCACGGTTTTTGGCAGAACGGAGTCTTCGGCCGGCTTGAGGGCGGGCTTGACCACCTGAAGCCATGGACCCGATTCCGGGTCGGTCGACTGATGCGATGGATCATCCTGATCGGCCTCTACTCGGTCATCGTGACCTACCTGGTTCCCGAGATCTCCTCACCGATGCAGGCCATCACCCAGGCTCCGCAGCTGGCCGTTTCGGTCATCACGAGCCCCATGTTCCTCCAGATGATCGTGATCATGTCGATCGCGGTCGGTCAATTCGTCCTGATCTTCTGGTTTCTGTCCCGCGGTGGTGTCAGTGTCATCATGCCCGAGGAGATCAAGACCCGGTTCAACCATGTATGGGGCCAGGACCATGTCCTCGACTTGATCAAAGAGAACATCGCCTTCCTCGAAAAGCCAGACGAGATCGAGGCCAAAGGTGGCTACATACCGGGTGGGATCCTGTTGTGGGGCCCTCCGGGAACCGGCAAGACCCTCATGGCCGAGGCGATTGCCGGGGAAACAGGCAGGCCATATGTGTTCGTCGATCCCGGCGCTTTCATCAACATGTTCATGGGCGTCGGGATCCTCAAGGTGAAGTCCTTGTATCGGAAGCTGAGAAAGCTCTCTCTGCGTCACGGCGGGGTCATTGTCTTCCTCGATGAGGCCGACTCTCTCGGCAGCCGCGGCAACATGGGCACGCCGACTGGAGGCATGGGTGCCTCCGGCCAGGTTTCCGCCCACGTTTCCTGCAACGGGTTCCATTACCTTTCCTCGTTCACCCAGGAGGCATTGACTTCGGTCTGGGAGCAGCCCCAGGAAGGCTCCGACCAACCCCGCCGGTCCTGGATCAACCGGATCATCATGGGTGGCATGGGGGGAGGCGGGATGGGCACACTGCAGGCTCTCCTGACCGAGATGAACGGCCTCACCAAGCCGCGCGGCATCAGCAACAAGATTCGCAAGCTCCTGGGCTTCCGGCCCAAGCCACCTCCCAAGTATCGAATCCTTCACATCCTTGCCACCAATATGCCCAACGCCCTCGACGAAGCGATGCTGCGCCCAGGCCGAATCGACCGTATCTACAAGGTTGGATACCCGTCGAAAGAGGGGCGCAAGGAGACCCTCGTCGGGTATCTCAACAAGGTGTCGCACTCGCTGACCGAGGAGGACATCGAGAAGCTGGCAGTAGTGACGCCGATGTACTCCGGAGCCAGGATCAAGGACCTCGTCAACGAGGCCCTGATCATCGCCATCCGTGATGGGCGAGAGTCGATCGTATGGCCCGACATCTGGAAGGCCAAGGCCCTCAAGGAACTGGGGCCGCCGGAAGACGTCGATTACATCGAACGGGAGCGTCATGCCGTCGCCATCCACGAGGCGTCGCATGCTGTGGCGGCTCACCTTCTTGGGGCGCACCGGCGGATCGACATGGTGACCATCGAGAAGCGCGCCACGACCCTTGGAATGGTGCGCAGTCTCGGACAGGAGGAGCGCTACACCCAGTGGAAGTCGGAGTTCGAGACCGACATCATGGTCAGCTTGGCCTCACGGGTCGGCGAGCGCATGTTCTTCGGGGAAGACAACTCCTCCGGAGTGTCGGGTGACCTGACCAGCGCCACAACCATCGCCGCCCTCATGGAAGGGGCCTGGGGCATGGGCGTCGGCCTGGTGTCGTATGCGGGCACTACCACGAACGCCAGTGGCGGGCCGGATTATGCCGTCAGCGTCGCTCTCCGGGCTCGTCGCGATCAGATCGAGGAGTCGCTAACCGACCTGTATGAGCGGACCAACAAGCTGTTGGGCACTAACCGCGACAAAGTCCTCGAATTGGCCGCGGTCCTCGAGGACAAGAAGACCATTTCCGGCGACGAGGTGGCCGAGATCATGGGTTCGGCCCCCGGAGAACAGATCATGCGCGAGCCGGTCGGTTGGCAATCGGTTACCGAAGAAGTCGGGGCCAAGAGGCGCGAACAGGCCCTGGCCCGCCGCCTGACCGGGGTCAACGGCAACATCGAGCCTGAGGTCGGGAACGGGCACCCCGAGCCCGAGAGCGCCAATGGTCATGTTCCCGAGGACGACCCCAAGGCGGAAGCGCTCGACGCCGAGTCTTAGAACCTGTGTATCGGGTTGACCTGGGTCGTCGCTAGCCCGCGACGACCCAGCCCAGGCTTCCAATAAAGCCCACCTGGCAGTGGTCGGCCAAAGTACGAATTTCGGTGGTCCCGCTGAGGCCCAGCTTGATGAGGCTGCTGCCACTCTCCGCCAGCAGGTGCATGCCGTCACCGACCGTCGTCAGCCGGGACACCTGTCCGACCGCGGCGGGTAGGGCGGCCTCGCTGGTCACTCCGCTGGCGCCGTCCACTTTCAACAGGCCACCGGCCCCGGTCGAAGCTAGGAACGTCTGGTCGTCGAACCAACCGAGGGCCGCGGTACCTTCAGCACCAGCCAGGGTGTTCGAACTGGCCATCGGAAAACCGTCGGCGGCCGAAAGGACCGTGTAGCGGAGGAGATCATCATCCTGGTCCTGACCGGCAATCAATAGCCGGGCACCGTCGGGAGAAGGGAACGCTGCCACCGGAACCCCGATGGGCTGATCGATCTGCCAGATCCATTCGACTGCCCGTTCATGGAAGTCGATCACCACGACCGCGACCTCGACTAAAGCGTCCTCACCGGGAATCGGACGGGCCACCGACAGCACGGTGTCCGAGCCCAGGCTGCCGAGGATGTTGACCGCCCACCAATCCCCCAGGTCGAACACCAGCCGGTCCCCGCTCACGCTGTCGACCAGCGCTGAATCGGGGGTTGTCGGGTTCTCGAGCGTCAAGATCGCCTGGCCCGCCGCGGCCCATGGTTGATCGGGAGCGCTCACTCCCAGAGAGGCCCAGTTCCCGGTGACGGGGTCGAGAACGTACACCGAGGGACCAATTGCGATCGCCCTTGCCAAAGGACCGATGTCGACGTCGGTTCCGACCTCATCCGGTTCGAGTCGGTCGAACGCGGTCACGATCATCACCCCAAGCATCGGACGTTCCGGAGCATCAGGATTTGGTCCGAGGAGGATCTCGGAGGTGACCTCCTCACCCCCGCGGATCACGTCGACAGTCACAGTGTCACCGACTTCCTGGCGGCTCAGGGCTTCGCGTAGTTGGTCGGCATTGGCGATGCCTTCTCCGTTCACCGCCACCAGCAGGTCGCCCACCACGAGAACCCCGTCGGCGCCCGAATCGGGGATGACGTCGTCGATGTTGACCCCGAGCCCTTCCCCAACCTGAAAGCCGCAGGAAACGGGGAGGGGAACCACCTCGGCCGCGTTCGGGAGCGGCGTGCGAGGGGGCGGCTCCTGGCCGGCGCAAGCCGCTAACAGCACCACAACAAGAGGGAAACCGACGACCCGACGCACTATCTCAGATTACGACGTCTTCGATGCGATCCAATCGATGATCTCGGCCACAACCTCGGGGCCTTCGGGCTCGTTCAAGGTCTCGTGACGCAGGTCCGGGAAGACCCTGCGCACCAAGCCCGGGACCGAG
>DATEEG010000497.1:0-4305 GCA_035281305.1 Acidimicrobiia bacterium
GGTCGGTTATCCATCCGAACCACGAACTCGGTCATGGCGGAAAGCTACTCCGATCCGGCAGGAAATGTCGGGCGGCCCAAGACGTACTGGGGCAAGAAATACCGCTTGATGCCACCCGTACCCCCCCCGTCACTCACCGCAGCCGGACCCGCCGTTGATGCTGTCGATCATCCCGTTGTCGCCGATGGCGCCAGCCGTTCCCCACAACACTCCGGGTCCCGCCCCGTCCACCTCCCAGAACGGCCCGAATATGGGATCGTCGGTGATCGTCACCTGTTGATAGGCAGCAGCCAGTTCTCCCAGGGTGCTGCGGATCCCGATTCCGTTGCTGGTGAACAGCTCGAGCAGCACGCCGCCGCCCGCTAGAACCGACTGGCTGTAGTGAAAGAAGTGAGGGGTGCCTTCCGGGGCCCATTCTGTGGACCCATTTGTGAAAAATGCCTGCAGGCTGGTCCACCGGACCACGCGGGCTTCGGTTCCCGGACACGTTTCGAAGGAGGGGGTCCATCCGGTGTCGTCGGTCGGGCTCCCGAGGACCAGCGATAGCTGAGCCACGGTCTCGTCGGCATCGCTTCCGAAGCTGATGTCGCCGATTCCGGTCTCGTTGAGAGTCAAAGCCGCCAGCGGGTCGCCGAGAGTCGTGGTCGTGGGTTGGGTGGTCGCGGTCGTCTGGCTGGTGGCCACGGCGCTGGTGCCCGTCGTCGGCGACGTCGTAGAGGTCGTATCGGCCGCGTCGACCGACGTCGTGGTCTGGTCCGGCTGCTCGTTCGAATCCGGGCGCAGGAGAGCGACGAGGGTTACGACGACGGCCGCAGACAGGAGAATCCCCAGCAGGGCCATGAGCCGCCGACCTGACTGATCGGCCGGTTGGTTGTTGGGATTCGAGACATGCCTGCCGGTCACGGGCCGAACCCTAGGCAAACCCCCTCCCAACGCGGGTCATGGGCTCGGCGGTGGACGATTGCGCATGTTCCGTGGCCAGATCACAGCCATCATTCCGTTCATCGTCACCGGTCCGAAGGTCCGTCCGTCATCGGCGGTGGCCGGCCGATTGTCGGACAACACCAGAACCTGGCCGGGGCCGACTCGCCATCGTCCCTCGGGAAAAGTCAGCTGGCCGGCTCCCCACAGGTCGACGCCTGACCGTTCGTCGATGACCACTTCTCCAAAGTCGACGACGACGTCCTCGCCTGGTAGCCCCACGATGCGTTTCACCAGCCACATCTCGGGTCGGCGAGGGTGGGGAAAGACAACTATCGAACCGCGGGCGGGGCGCGTGCCGAGGGGTCGACAGAGGATTCTTTGGCCGGGGCCGAGAGATGGCTCCATCGAGCGGTCTGCCACCCGGAAACGCCGTATCACGGGAGCGAGTATGGTCCCGACTACTGGCAACCAAACAAGGAGGCGACCCACTATGGGCCTTTTGGGAAATCTGTTCGGTCGGGCCGACGTGGCCTACGCCCACTGTGATCTTTTCTGTGGTGTCTACGACCCGGCGCAGGCGAAGATCGAAGCGATGTCGGTTCTCAAGGCGTGCGAGAAGTACGCCGCGAGCGACGACGAGGTCTTTCGCCAGCGGGCAGTCATCATCAAAGAAGAGCGCGCCGAACTGGTCAAGCACCACCTCTCGGTCCTGTGGACTGACTTCTTCAAGCCTCACCACGTGGAAGCGTTTCCCAATCTCCACGGCCTGTTCTGGACTGCGATCAAGGCTGCCGGAGACGCCAAGAAGTCGATGGACCCAGAGGTCGCCAGGAAACTCGTAACCGCGATCGACGACGTCGCCGGCGTCTTCTGGCAGACCGAAGAGTCAAAAACCACCGGGGTCTACCCGCCAGCGTGAGGCTGTCTGTCGGGCCTGACGACACGCCTTCGCGATCCGCGATCCGCGATCCGCGATCCGCTAGACACGGGGTTTGGCGGATAGCGGATAGCGGATAGCGGATAGCGGAACCGAAAACCCTGTTCCCGCAAGCATGCCCGATCGACACCTCGAGGCCATCGCCGACGCCGATCCTTATCCCTACTGGCTCGACGATGTCGACGAGCCGATCTCGAAGCCGACGCTGGTCAAGACCGAATCCTGCGACCTCTGCATCGTCGGTGGTGGGTACACCGGCCTCTGGACGGCGATCATTGCCAAGGAGCGTGATCCCGACCGGGACATCGTTCTGATCGATGCGTTCACGGTGGGTTCGGCGGGCTCGGGTCGCAACGGCGGTTTCATGGAGTCGAGCCTCACCCACGGCATCGCCAACGGCCAGGCCCGCTTCCCCAGGGAGCTGGCTGCCCTCGAGCGGATGGGTCTCGAAAACCTCGACGAGATCGAGGCGGCCATCCAACGCTACGGGATCGACTGCGACTACGAGCGGACCGGAGTCATCGACGTCACTACCTACGCGAGCGGGATCGACGATTTTCGAGAGGACCATCAACAACTCACGGCGCTCGGCCAGGACGTCGTCCTTCTCGATCGTGAAGCGATCCAGGCTGAAGTCCACTCGCCGACTTATCACGGAGGGCTCTGGAGAAAGGATCGGGCGGCCCTCGTGGACCCGGCCCGGCTCGCTTGGGGTCTGAAAGCGGCGGCCGAAGCGGCGGGCGTCAGGATCTACGAGGACTCCAAAGCGGTCTCCATAGAACGCGATGGTGTTGGAGTATTGGTGAAGACGCCCCTTGGTCGAGTGCGGGCCGCCCGGGTCGCGCTCGCCACCAACGCCTTCAAGCCGTTGCTCCGGCGCATCAACTTCTACATCGTGCCGGTCTACGACTACGCGATGGTCACCGAACCGCTCAGCGCCTCCCAGATGGAGAGCGTCGGCTGGAAGAACAGGCAGGGGCTTTCCGATTATGCCAATCAATTCCACTACTACCGACTCACGTCGGACAATCGCATCCTGTGGGGCGGCTACGACGCCATCTACTACTTTCGGGGCAAGATCAATCCGTTGTTCGACCAGAGACCCGAGACCTTCGCCACCCTCTCGCGGCATTTCTTCGAGACGTTTCCTCAACTGGATGGCCTGAACTTCACCCACGTGTGGGGTGGGGCGATCGACACCTGCACCCGGTTTACCGTGTTCTGGGGGAAGGCACTCTCCGGTCGGGTCGCCTACGCCGTGGGCTACACCGGTCTCGGGGTTGCGGCTGCCCGCTTTGGCGGCGAGGTGATGCTCGATCTCCTCGATGGCCGCAGGACCGAGGCCACGCAACTCGAGTTCGTCCGTCGAAAACCGATACCTTTTCCTCCGGAACCCTTCCGGTTTCTCGGCATCCAGGCGACCCGCTACTCGCTGGGAGTGGAGGACCGGACGGGTCGACGCAACTTGTGGCTGCGGCTGCTGGACCGCCTTGGTCTCGGCTTCGACAGCTGATAGATGAATCCGACCGGCGCCGTCGATACGCGGGCCCCGGGTGGTCGGCCCTTCCGGGGTCGGATCGGCGAAGGAAGAGCGAGTCCCTCGTTGTCCCCGGCTGATTCGGTCAGTGGCGCCCGCCCCGGATGAAATATGCGTACTGGGTCCCGGTACTCGTTCGTGTATGACCGTTTTTCGTTTTTGCCGGGCGTCAGTGACCGAATTAGGCAGGTCTGATCCAACCGACGCCAAAGCTCCTCCTTCGCTGATTCTCGCCCGAAGGGCCGGTCTAGCTGGGTAGCGGCCCCGTATCGATTCACCCCTCATTTTTGGCCTACTGACATCAGAAAGCGGCTATCCTGTGGACAAGGTATTTCCTCTAGATGTCGCCTTCTCAGCCATAAGCAAATGAGGGTGTTGCGTCGTGGGCATGCCCGTAAGGCAAACCGTGGGTTGCCCCCCACCAGATCCGATAGGTCGAGATGAACATCTACGTAGGCAATCTTCCCTTCTCTACTACTTCAGAAACCCTGAACACCCTGTTCAGCCGGTTTGGCACCGTTGGCTCGGCGAGCGTCGCCGTTGACCGCGACACCGGCCGCTCCCGCGGTTTCGGCTTCGTCGAGATGGACAACGATGACGAGGCCCGCAAGGCCATCGAAGAACTCGACGGCAGCGACATCGACGGTCGTCGGGTCACCGTCAACCAGGCCCGGCCCAAGACCGATCGCCCCCGTGGGCCCGGTGGCGGTGGCGGTCGCCCCGGTGGCGGCGGTGGCGGTGGCGGCGGCTACGGCGGTCGTCCCGGCGGCGGCGGCGGACGTCCCGGCGGTCGTCCCGGCGGTAGTGGCGGCGGTTACGGCAACAGAAACTCCGGTAATCGTTAGTGGCCGATGAAGGCGACTACATCAGGACTACCGGCACTGTCGAATCCCTAGACCGCAACGCG
>DATEEG010000498.1:0-5706 GCA_035281305.1 Acidimicrobiia bacterium
AGGCTAACGAGAGATTCCACGGCGTCGGTTGGCGTAGGGTCGGGCGGGGGCTCGGTGCCCTACCGGTTGTTTCGGGCGGGGGGCCCGGTGCCCTGCCGCTTCTTTCGGGCGGGGGGCCTGGTGCCCTACCGCTTACCCTCCCTTTTCCATGCGCAAGCTCACCGTCGCTCAGGCCCGTCGGGTCGCCCTGGCCGCCCAGGGTTTTACCGACCCGCGGCCCGGGGGCAAGATCGACATTCGCCATCTGCGACGAGTCGTCGAACGGGTCGGGGTCGTCCAACTCGACTCGGTCAACGTCGTGGCCAGGGCCCACTTCCTTCCGTTTTTCGCTCGATTGGGGGATTACCCCATGAATTTGGCCGATCGGATCGGATGGGGAACCGGCGAACTGGTCGAGTATTGGGCTCACGAAGCGGCCCTCATCCCGGTCGAGCAGTGGCCCCTGTTCCGCCACCGGATGCAGAGAAACTTCCACTGGCCCTCCATGAACCGGTGGATGGTGGAGAACCCGAAGATCATCGAAGACGTCCTGAAGGAAGTCACCAAGCGCGGCCCGCTCCGGCCAGGTGACCTCGACCATCACACAGGCGCGGCGCGGGGTCCCTGGTGGGATTGGTCGGATGCCAAACTTGCTCTCGAGGCCCTGTTCTTCACCGGCCGTTTGACGGTCGCCGAGCGTGTCAACTTCGTCCGCTATTACGACCTTTCCGAGCGCGTGCTCCCGGCTGAGGTACTAGCTGCCGAAGTCGACGAGGACTCTGCTCGGAGACAATTGCTCAAGCAGGCAGTTCGTCACCATGGCATCGGCACGGCGGCTGACATGGCCGACTACTACCGGATGAACAATCAGAGCGCTGCTCTCCACCTGAAGGAACTAGCCCTGAAAGGCGAGATCGATGAGGTCGAGGTCGCCGGATGGAAAGGGCCCGTCTTTATGGACCCCGGTGCCCGGATGCCGCGCTCGGTGGAAGGACTGTCGGTCCTATGCCCATTCGATCCACTCATATGGTTCCGACCGAGGACGGAACGGTTGTTCGACTTCCATTATCGGATCGAGATCTATACGCCGCCGGCGAAGCGGGTCTTCGGCTACTACGTGTTCCCGATCCTCCTCGATGGGGAATTGGTTGGCCGGGTCGACCTCAAGGCAGATCGCCAGGCGGGCCTTCTTCGGGTGCGGGGAAGCTTTGTCGAGGATGGCCAGGACTCGACCAGGGTCGCTGTTCCGCTGGCGGGTGAGATGAAGACGATGGCATCGTGGCTGGGCCTCGACGACGTCGCCGTGGAAAAAAAAGGGAACCTGGCGAGAGCACTGGCGAAGGCGATGTGAGGTTGGGGTCGGGTCGAGGTTCGATCGCGTGAAGAATCAGCGAAGGGAGATGAGGGTCTCGCGGCGGTCGAAATTCGGTCGCTCACGAACGCCCTAATCCAAATCGGGTCAATGGCGATCGAGTACCGGGACTGAATGACCGAATCTGCTGTGGGGTGGTCGTGATCGACCAAATTTCATTTAAGGGCCGGGTGCTACCTCGGCCATTTCCGTCAACCGCCCACGGCTGGCCTCAACCCTTCAGCGTTTCTTCGGCCAGGTTCCGGCGGTACTCGGTCAACTGGGCGGTCAACTCCGGATTTCCCAGGGCCAGGATCGCCACTGCGAGCAACGCCGCGTTGGCGGCGCCATCGACGGCCACGGTTGCGACCGGGATTCCCGTTGGCATTTGAACCGTCGAGAGGAGGGCATCGAGTCCGTTGAGGGAAGCCGACAGAGGCACGCCGATGACGGGAAGAAGCGACTTGGCCGCCATCACCCCGGCGAGATGGGCGGCCTTGCCGGCGCCGGCGATGATCACGCCGAACCCCTCTCCGGCGGCACTCTCCGCAAACGCAATCGCCTGATCGGGGGTCTTGTGGGCGGAGAGGACCCTGACGTCGGTCGCGATACCGAAACGATCGAGCATCTGGGCAGCTTTCTCCATGGTCCCTCGATCAGAACCCGATCCCATGACGATGGCAACTTTCATGGGACGAAGGTAATCGCACCGTTGCTCATGCTCTGACTCTTTCAAGGAACTCGTGCATCCCGTTGCGAAGAAACCCCTCGATGCCGGTCGTGATGTAGCGAGCGCCGTAGTGCTGCCACTCTCGCGACATCTCGACCGTGCCGGCGAACAACCCGAGGACCTTGTCCGAATTCACCACGACGTCGGCGACCCGCTTCATTGCGGCCTCGACCTCGGGGTGATGGATCTGTCCGGGTACACCGAGTGATTGTGATAGATCCGTAGGTCCGAGAAAGAGCACGTCGATCCCATCCAGCGCGACGAACTCCTCAATTGCCTCGACCGCCTCGATGGTCTCGATGTGAATCACGACCAGCGTCTCTCGATTGGCCACCGCCGTGTACTCCCCGAGCGGGCCTGAGATGCCCCAATCCGAAGCTCTCGTGCCGGCCAAGCCCCGCAGCCCGCGTGGCCCGTATTTGATGCCTTGCACGGCGAGGTCGGCGTCGCCAGCCGAATTCACCCAGGGAACATGTACTCCTTGCGCCCCGGTATCCATGTACCTGAGAAGGATGTGCGGCTGATTGGCCGGGACCCTCACGATCGGAGTGACGCCCCGAACTTCGGCGGCCCGGCACAGGCCCTGCACGTCCCTTGGCTCGAGGGGCCCGTGCTCCCCATCGAAGACCAGGAAGTCCCAACCCTGGAGGGCGACGAACTCGGCGAGATTCGGCTCTGCGTAGCCGAGAAAGCAGCCGACCACCGTGTCTCCGGCAGCGAGCCTGGCCTTGGTCTTGTTCACATGCATGCATTTCTCCTCGTGCCGACGCCAACCGGCTGCCTTCCTCGGCGAACCCTGCCTTGGTCAGGAAGCGATGTCGGTCCTGTACTGCTTTCCTGAGAATCTGATCCGATCGGCCAACCGATAGGCGCGTCGCCTGGCTTCTTCGCGGTTGGCTCCGAGTCCCACCGCATTGAGTACGCGGCCGCCCGACGTCAGAAGCCGCTTGCCTTCCAGCGTTGTGCCGGCGTGGAAGATCAACTCTCCGTCATCGAGCGGCGGAAGGTGAATGGCCTCTCCCGACTGTCTTTGATCGGGATATCCGGGTGCCGCGAGGACAACGCTGACCGCGGCGGCTGACGACCATTCGCAGCTAATGCTGCCCAACGACCCCGTCACGCCCGCTTCGATCAAGTCGACCAGATCCGTCTCCAGGCGCGGCAACACGACCTGCGTCTCGGGGTCGCCCAACCGACAATTGAACTCCAGTACTTGAGGGCCGTCGGAGGTGAGAACCAGACCGGCGTACAAGAACCCTGTGTAGGGGTTCCCGTCGGCCGCCATCGTCTTCAGCACCGGTTTCATCACCTTGTCGATGGCGTGCTCAACCAGCCCCGCCGGCAAGTCCGTCACGGGCGAGTAAGCGCCCATGCCGCCGGTGTTGGGACCCTCGTCCCCGGTCAGCAACCGCTTGTAGTCGCGGGCCGGTTCGAGTGCGATGACGTCGGTGCCGGAACACAGCGCAAACACGCTGACTTCCGGGCCCTGCAGGAAGCTCTCGATGACAACTGTGGTCCCGCCTGGCCCGAACTCGCCTCCCAAGCAGCGGCGAACCCAGTCCGTCGCTGCGGTGATTTCCGTGGTGACGAGCACGCCCTTTCCGGCCGCGAGACCATTGGCTTTGACCACATAGGGAGCCTCAGCGGCTTCGAGATAGGCGAGGGCCGCGTCTTCCGCTGTGAACGCCGCCCAGCGGGCCGTCGCGACTCCGGCCCGGTCCATCACTTCTTTGGCGAACTGCTTGGAGGATTCGAGGCGGGCTGCCGCACGATTCGGTCCCCAGACCGGGATCTTGTCTCGCCCGAATGCATCTACGAGGCCGGCGGCCAAGGGCGCCTCGGGTCCGACGACGACCAGATCGACGGCTAGCTGACCGGCGATGGTCGCTACTCCGCCGACGTTGTTGGGATCGATGCCTTCGATCACCGAGCCCAATTCCGCCAGGCCCGGGTTCCCGGGCAGCGACATGAGGCGATCGACCCGGCTGCTCTGGCGGAGCTTCCAGCCGATGGCGTGCTCGCGCCCGCCGCCCCCGACGAGGAGAATCCTCACTTTTCGATCAATTGATGTCGCTCGGGGCCAACCGATATCCACCCGATGGGAACTCCGACCTGGTCCTCGATGAATTCGAGGTAGCTACGAGCCTCTTTGGGAAGGTCGTCGTAGCGGCGGATGTCGGAGATCGGGACGTTCCACCCTTCGAACTCCTCGTAGATCGGTGTGCAGTGGTAGAGGATGGTCTGTTGTCGGGGAAAGTCCCTATGTCGCTCCGTGCTGAGGTCATCGTTCGTGGATTCATAGGAGGTGGCGACCTGCAGCTTCTCGAAGTTGGAGAGAATGTCGAGTTTGGTCATGAACAGCCTGGTCAGGCCATTGATCCGCGCCGAATAGCGCAACGCCACCAGGTCGAGCCAGCCGCATCGTCGGCGACGACCCGTGACCACACCGAACTCGCCCCCCAACTCGATCAGGCGATCACCGGTCTCGTCGGATAGCTCGGTCGGGAAAGGGCCGGTACCGACCCGCGAGATGTAGGCCTTGGCGACACCGATGACTTCGCCAATCTCGGACGGGCCTATCCCTGCTCCGATCAGAGCACCGCCGGAGGTCGGATTGGAAGAAGTCACGAAGGGATAGGTCCCGTGGTCCACGTCGAGGAGGGTCCCCTGGGCGCCTTCCAACAGCACGGTCTTGCCCTCTCGCAAGCCCTCCCACAACAGCAACGACGTGTCGGCGATGTAAGGGAGCAGGCGATCGGCGTAACCGAGGTATTCGTCGGCGATCTCGTCGGCATCCATGGGCAGCTGGTTGTAGATGCGGGAGAGAATCCTGTTCTTGTCGTCGAGGGCCCCTTCGACCTTCTTGCGAAAGATTCCCGGGTCATAGAGATCCTGCACCCGGATGCCGTTCCGGGAGTATTTGTCGGTGTAGGCCGGACCGATTCCCCGTTTGGTGGTGCCGATCCTGTTCTGGCCGAGGTACCGCTCCATCATCGCGTCGAGTTTGCGGTGATACGGCATGATGAGATGGGCGTTGGCCGAGATTCGCAATCGGCTGGGATCCAGGTTCCGACCGCTCACCATCTCCATCTCCGCCAGCAGGACCCTGGGGTCGATCACACAACCCGACCCGATCACGGGAATGCAAGTCGGATAGTGAATGCCCGACGGGATCAGGGAGAGAGCGATCTTCTGATCACCAACGATGATTGTGTGGCCGGCGTTGTTGCCGCCCTGATACCGAACTACGAAGTCCGACGACTCGGCGAAATAGTCGGTGACCCGACCCTTGCCTTCGTCTCCCCACTGGGCTCCGAGAACGATGTTGGCCGGCATCACACGGAACGGTAGACGAGCAACGCCCAACCACGGACCAGGTGGCAGATACCATGGAGGGCGGGGTGGCCGCACAACTATTGGACAGCCAGGTCGATTCTCTAACCCGCTTCCGCGAGCTTCAGTCAACGCTCGTAGAACAGTGGCAATACCTCACTACGCGAAGCGTCGGCGACCGGGAACGGACATTGCTGGTGGTCAACTCGGTGAACGTGCGCGTGCCTGACCACATGGCTCCGGTGATTCCCGCCTACGAGGAACGCTTTTTGTTCCTGATGTTGACTGCAGTGCGGAATCCCCGCACCCGGGT
>DATEEG010000499.1:0-4030 GCA_035281305.1 Acidimicrobiia bacterium
CTGGTCTCTGAATCGCTTCAGGCGCTGATGGTTCTGGAGGATTCGGACCTCGAGGACCTGGCGATCGTCGGCAAAGCCAGTGGATTCGCCGAACTCGACGAATCGGCCCACCCCCGCGGGATCCGTCTCCTGGGCAGGGTCGGGCGCCTTCCGGAGCAAGTGCGCGACGAATTGTTGCGACACTTTCGCTCCCTGGAGGGGATGCTCGCGGCCAGCAAGTCCGAACTGGAGGCAGTCGAAGGAATCGGTGCCGCCCGGGCGGCCATGCTCCGTCGTCATTTCGATCGATGGCGGACGACCGCGGCCACCTGGGAACCCGACCCGTCCTGACGGGTACACTGGCACCTCTCCTATGCCTCAAAAGAAACCTGCCGCCAAGAACGCCGCGCCCGGGAAGGCAGCCAAGACCAATAAGGCAGCCAGGAACCAGGGCTCCGTCCGAAAATCCGCGCCCGTAACGGGGTCCGGTAAGAAGGTCGCCAAAAAGGCTCCGGCTCCTAAGGCCGCCGCCAAGAAGACTCCCGCTAAAAAGGCTCCTGCTCCTAAAGCTCCAGCCAAGAAGCTGAGATCAGCCGGGAAACCGGCCCCTGCCAAGAAGGCGGCACTGTCGAAGAAGGCGCCGGGGAAGGCCGCTGCCTCCAAAGGTGTCAAGGAGACCGCAGCGAGGAAGCCCGCGGCTAAGCCTGAGCCCGTCAAGAAGGCTCCGGCCGCCAAAGAAGCCCCCGCCAGCCTCAAAGAAGCTGGCAGAAGGGGCGGGCCCGACCGTGGAACCGTCAGGCTAGAGGCCCCGCCTCCGCCGAAGCCCGGCAAGGCCACTTCGCGTTACAGCGTCGGCGACAAAGTCGTTCACCCCCAGCACGGCGCCGCCACGATCGCCCGCAGGATCAAGCGGGAATTTGGCGGTGTGGTTCGTGATTACTACGTGCTCGACATCTCGACCGAGTCTTTGACCGTCATGGTTCCTGTCGAGAAGGTCGACCAGGTGGTCCGCTCCGTCATCTCGAAGACTCAGTCCCGCAACGTCCTGGCATCGCTCAAAGAGGAACCTCAGGAAGCCGGAGCCAACTGGAGCCGGTGGTACAAGGTCCTCACCGAGAAGATGTACTCGGGTGACATCTTCCAGGTGGCCGAAGTAGTTCGTGACCTTTCGTTTGCTCAGCAGACCAAAGGTATCTCACCGGCTCTCAAACGCATGCTGTCGAAGGCGCGCATGACTCTGATCTCGGAATTGTCCTTCTCACTCGAAGAAGACGAAGAAGAGGCAACCAAACGCCTCGACAAGGCCCTGCCCAGGATCGAGACAGCCCTGGCCGCGATCGAGTAAGGCTGATGAGCCAGCTCAGGGTGGGACTCGGACTCGACGCTCATCGATTCGGGGGGACGCCACCACTGGTCCTTGGGGGGGTGATCGTCGACCAGGAGCGAGGGCTCGACGCGACCTCTGACGGCGACGCTGTTGCTCACGCCGTCAGCGACGCTCTCCTCGGGGCGGTGGGATTGGGTGACATGGGAACTCACTTCCCGTCAACGGACGACCGCTGGCAAGGGGCGGACAGCATGTCGATGCTGGTAACTGTCGTGAAGCTGGTCCGGGCGAGCGGATGGTGGGTGAACAATGTCGACGTCACGATCGTCGCTCAGGACGTTCGGATCGATCCCCATCGTGAGGCGATGAGGGAAGCGCTTTCCGATGTGCTCGAGACCAGAGCCGTCTCGGTAAAGGCGACCACGACCGACACGATGGGATTCACCGGACGGGGTGAGGGCCTGGCAGCCCTGGCAGTGGTCACCGTTACCATTTGATCTAGATGCTGGTCAATTCCACCCTTCACCGAGGACTGGTCGAACTCGTCCCTGCTGAACCCGGGGTGGTCGGAATGTACGTGTGCGGCGCCACTGTCCAGTCCGAACCCCATGTCGGTCACGGCCGTTATGCCGTCGTCTTCGACATGATTCGTCGCTACCTGGTTTGGCGGGGCAACCGCGTCATCTTTGTTCGGAACATCACCGACATCGATGACAAGATCATCGTTGCCGCCGCGGCGGCAGGCGAGCAGGTGATAGCGCGGGCGGAGCGGATCGCAGCGATCTTCACGTCCACATACCAGGCTTTGGGTGTCGCTGACCCCGACCACGAGCCGAAAGCGACGGAACACATTCCGGAGATGGTCGACCTGATCGCCCGACTGATCGACCGCGGCCTCGCCTATCCGGCTGCGAACGGTGACGTCTACTTCGCGGTGCGATCGCTGGAGTCGTACGGGAAACTCTCGGGTCGACGGCCCGACGAACTCCTTTCGGGCGTCAGGATCGAAGTGTCGGAGGACAAGAACGATCCGCTTGACTTCGCGCTCTGGAAGGCTGCCAAACCGGGGGAACCGGCGTGGGACTCGGCCTGGGGACCGGGCCGGCCGGGATGGCATATCGAATGCTCGGCGATGGCCCTCCGCTACCTGGGTTCCGACTTCGCTATTCACGGCGGTGGCAGCGATCTCATCTTTCCGCACCACGAAAACGAGATCGCCCAGTCCGAGGGGGCCACGGGCAGGACGTTTGCTCGATTCTGGCTCCACAACGGCATGCTCAACCTCGGCGGTGAAAAGATGTCCAAGTCGACCGGCCTGCTGGTCGACCTGCAGGCAGCCGTGGAGCGCTTCGGCGGCATGAGCCTCAGGCTTTTCTACCTGATGGCCCATTACCGGTCGCCGCTCGACTATTCCGAGGATTTGGTCATGGCCGCGACCACGGCCTATGACCGCCTCAAGCGCTTCTTGATCCGGGCTCCCAGGCCGTCCGCCGCCGATCCGGACCCCACCGTCATGGCCCGTTTCAGGGAAGCGATGGATCAGGACTTCGCCACCCCGGATGCATTGGCCATCGTCTTCGATGCCGTGGCCGAAGCCAAACGGCTTCGCGATCTCGGCGAGACGCCCGACTCTCTCGTTGCTGCGATACATGAGATCGTCTCCGTCCTGGGAATCGAGATAGAGGCCGAGCGACTTGACGACATCGCCCACCTCGTTGCGGCCTTGGGGAACGAGTTCGGCATTGACGGTGGTTCCCCCGCCGAAGTGATAGACCTGCTCATCGAAGTGCGGGCCCGGGCCAGAGCCGAGCGGGACTTCGCTCGGTCCGATTTGATCAGGGACCGGCTGACCGATGCCGGCGTCGTGGTCGAGGACACTTCCGATGGCGCCCGCTGGGTTCGGCGATAGGGTCGAAGGACTTCACGCGGTCACAGCGGCGGTTGCCGCTCATCGTGTGGTGGAGCTGTGGGTCGAAGCGTCGCGGGCCCAGCAGCCGGGCTTGGCAGCTCTGGCGGCCCGGGCCGAACAGGATGGGGCCAGAATTCACATCGTCAAAGATGTGACCGACCTCGGCGAAACCTCTTCTCCCCAAGGTGTCGTGGCCCGCTCCCGTCCGATCCGGTCCAAATCCGTCGACGAGCTGGTGGATGTGCCGCGGCCGGCGTTGATGGTCCTCGACCACGTGGTCGATCCTCACAACGTCGGCGCGGTGGCCCGCTCGGCCCTGGCCGCCGGGTTGACAGGGCTCGTGGTCGCCGAACGCAGAGCGGCTCCCCTCTCCGCAGCTGCCTTCAAGGCCGCAGCCGGCGCCCTCGAGAGGCTGCCGGTGGCCGTAGTGAACTCGATCGCTGACACGCTGTCGCGCCTCAAGAAGGGGGGCGTCTGGACGGTGGGTCTGGCCGCAGGGTCGGCCACCCAGCTTTTCGGCCTGTCTCTTCTGTCCGAACCGGTGGCTCTGGTAGTCGGTGAGGAGGGATCGGGTCTGTCGCATCTCGTCAAAGAAAGGTGCGAGGTGATCGCCTCGATACCGATGTCGTCTGATGCGGAGAGTCTCAACGTGTCGGTCGCAGCAGGGCTGGCCGCATATGAAGTCTTGCGTGTAAGGGCCGCGGGTTAGCCTTTACCTCAGGTCAGGTGAAGACTTGATCATGCTGGCGTAGCTCAGTTGGTAGAGCACCCGCCTTGTAAGCGGGCGGTCGTGGGTTCGATTCCCTCCGCCAGCT
>DATEEG010000500.1:0-11548 GCA_035281305.1 Acidimicrobiia bacterium
TGGCCGACCATGGTCGTTCGATGACGATGCTGATCGGAGACGGGGTCGTTCCCTCCAACGAGGGCCGGGGCTACGTTCTCAGGCGCCTGATTCGGCGCGCCGTGCGGCACGCCTGGCAGCTGAAGGGCAAAGACCTGATCACGCCCCATCTGGTCGAGGCGACCATCGACACCCTGGGCGAGGCCTATCCCGAGCTTCTAGCCAAGCGGGACATGGTGATGTCCGTGGTGGAACGCGAAGAGGGCCGATTTCGGCGGACCCTCGAATCGGGTCACCAGCTCTTGGACACCGAGCTGGCGGGGCGCGACAAACTCCCCGGGCCGGTGGCGTTCAAGCTCCACGACACGTTCGGCTTCCCCATCGAGCTCACGACCGAGATTGCCACCGAGCGCGGAGTTGAGGTCGACCGGGCCGGATTCAACGAGGAGATGGAGAATCAGCGAAGTCGAGCTCGTAAAGCCTGGCGAGGCGGCGATGCGGCTGTGGCGGGACAGCTCTACGGCCGCGTCATCGACGAGACCGGACCGACCGCCTTCACCGGTTACGAAACCGAAACGGGGACGGGCCGGATCCTGGCAGTGATCCGGGATGGCGAAATGGTCGAAAGAGCCGACCATGGCCAGGAGGTGGAGGTGTTCCTCGACCTCACACCGTTCTACGCCGAATCCGGGGGCCAGGTCGGAGACACAGGGTCGATCACCACCGAGTCGGGAACGCTGGCGGTCTTCGACACGCGACATGCTTTGCAGGGGCTCCATGGACATCGATCGAAGGTTGCCTCCGGCTATGTACAGGTCGGTCAAGCCGCGGACCTGGCCATCGACAGTCCTCGTCGGGAGCGGATTCGGAAGTCGCACACTGGCACCCATGTGCTCCACTGGGCTTTGCGCGAGGTTCTGGGCAGCCACGCCCACCAGGCCGGTTCGCTGGTCGAATCGGGCAGACTCCGCTTCGACTTCTCCCATTTCTCGGCCGTTGCTCCAGCCGAAATCGCCGAGATCGAGTCCCTCGCCAACCGGCGTCTCATCGAAAACGCCCACGTCACGACGACCGTCACAACCAAAGAGGAGGCCGAACGTCAGGGTGCCCTCGCCTTCTTCGGTGACAAATACGGGGAGACGGTTCGTCTCGTCAAGATCGGCCATTTCTCTGCCGAACTCTGTGGCGGGACTCATACCCACACAGCTGCCCAGGTAGGCCCGCTGATCGTCGTGGGGGAATCGTCGATCGGGTCCAACGTTCGCCGGGTCGAGGCGTTGACCGGCGAGAACGCGTATCGCCACATCACCGAATGGCGAACGTCGATGGATGAGACTGCCCGTCTTCTCAAGGCTCAACCCGGAGAGGTCCCGGATCGGGTTCAGGGTCTGATGGCCCGAATCGACGAGTTGGAGGCTCACCTGGACTCCTACCGACAGCGTGATCGAGCCGCCGCCGCTGCCGAGTTGGCCGGCACCGCCGAGCAGGTGGGCACGGCGCGGTTGCTGATCGCCAGGTGGCCGGATCTGAATGCCGAGCAACTCCGACTCCTGGCGATCGCTGCCCGGGAGAAACTGGGTCGGGGGCTCGTCGTCCTCGGATCCACCGTCGGCGGGAAAGGATCTCTCGTCGGGGTCGCAAGCAAGGATCTGGTCGGGGAGGGAATCTCCGCCGCCGAGGTGGTGGCCGAGGGAGCCAGGCTCCTCGGTGGCGGAGGCAGCCGGGATCCCGAACTGGCCCAGGCGGGCGGACCCCACGGTGATCAGCTCGGCGCCGCCCTGGAGGCGGCTCACGAAGCCGCCGCCGCCCGCCTCCATGCTCTCTGAGGGAGGTTCGAGGCCGCGGCCCGGCCGGGTGCTGGGTCTCGATCACGGCACCCGGCGGGTCGGCATAGCCATCTCCGACGCCCTCCGAATCACGGCCCAGCCGCTGGAGGTGGTCGCCCGGGTCGGTGCCGTTGACCGGATTGCCGAGATCGTCGGCGAATACGGGATCGAAGAGATCGTCGTCGGTCTGCCCACATCGCTGAGCGGAAACGAGGGACCGCCGGCCGCGGCCGCCCGCGAATTTGGTGGAGAGATCGCCCTCGCCACCGGAATCGAGGTGCTCTACGTGGATGAGCGCTTCACGACCGTCACCGCCGAGAAGGTCATGCTCCAAGCCGGGGCCAAGCGCCGGGTTCGCCGGGATAGCGTCGATAAGGTCGCGGCCGCGATTATTCTGCAGGCGTTCTTGGACCGACCCTTATGAGTCCTACCTCCTTCCTCTCCAGTCGGTGGCTCCGCGTCCTTCTCGGCGTTGGAGTAACCGCGCTTGTGGTGGTGGTGACCGCCCAGGGCCTGGCCCGCGTCATCGGCGGAGCCGTCGGGGAGACCGGCGAAGACACCGAAACTGTGTCCGTCGCTCCGAACCTGGACGTCGAGATCGAGGTGCCGCCGGGTGCCAGTGCCCGCCAGATCGGCAACATCCTGGCAGAAGCCGGGGTGATCACGTCTGCCAACGAGTTCGAGTTGGAGGTCCGCGACCAGGGGATCGCCAATCAGCTTCGGGCCGGCACCTACCAGTTGGTCACCGGAATGGGGATTGACGCCGTCATCCCGGTCCTTTTGCGAGGCCCGGTCGCCGACGCCTACCGGGTGACTATTCCGGAAGGACTGAGGGTGTCGGAGATCATCGCCATCCTGGCCGAGGCGTCGGGACGGGAGGTCGAGAGCTTCGAGACCGCCTTGCTGGAGGGCGAGGTCGCGACCGAACTTCGAGTGATGCCTGAGCAGGTCACCCTCAGCGATTGGGAGGGCCTGCTGTTCCCCGACACCTACGAGTTCTTGCGGGATTCGCCGCCTTCCGAGATCCTCCAGATCCTCTCCGACACGATGCAGGAGAGGGCCGGTGGGGTTGACTGGACCGCTATCACTGAAGCCGGATTCGACTCTTATCAGGGGATCATCATTGCCAGCCTGATCGAAGCCGAGGTCAGAGTGGCCGACGAGCGACCCCTGGTCTCGAGTGTGATCTTCAATCGTCTCGCCGAGGGAATGCCGCTGCAGATCGACGCCTCGGTGCTGTACGGGCTCAACACGAGAGATCCCGCTCTCTTCAACAATGAGTCCGAATCCCTCTACAACCTCTACCTCTATGCGGGCCTCCCGCCCACCCCGATCGGGGCTCCGGGACGAGCGTCCCTGGAGGCGGCGGCGGCGCCCGCCACATCCGACTTCTTCTTCTACGTTCTGTCCACTCCCGAAGGCGGCCATGCCTTCGCCGAGACGTTCGACGAGCATCTGGCCAATATCGAACGGTCCCGGGCAGCGGGGATCCTCCCCTGAGTCCGGCACCGTGAAGCTCGCCGTTCTCGGCGATCCCGTGACGCATTCGATGTCACCGGCTATCCACAACGCGGCCTTGGCCGCGGTCGGGATAGCCGGGACCTATGAAGCCAGGAAGGTGGATGACCGGGGCGTCCGCGCCGCGTTCGACGAAGTTCGTTCCGGGGCCCTCACCGGGTTCAACGTGACAATGCCCCACAAGCGTCTGGCCGCTGAGCTGTGTGACCGTCTCGACTCTGACGCCGCCCTGGCCGGTTCAGTGAACACGGTGGCAGCAATCGAAGGGGCCGTCTGGGGGTTTTCGACCGATGTCGGCGGGATTCTCGATGCCTGGGATGATCTGCCTTCGGACCGTCCGATTTTGGTCCTCGGGGCGGGAGGAGCGGCCGCCGCGGCATGCGTGGCCCTTCGCAACCGTCCCCTTTATGTGGCCGCCCGACGCTTCGGGGCCGGGGCCGACCTTGCCCGGCGATTGGCGCTCCGGGGTCTGGAAAAGAGCATCGGCGAGGTCCGCTGGGAGGTTCCGGTGATCGGGAGCGTCATCGTGAACTGCACACCACTGGGTATGAAGGGTGAATCCTTGCCGGAACACGTCCTGGGTACCGCCGACGGTCTTTTCGACATGGCTTACGCGTCGGCGACAACCCCGGCGGTCCTGGCGGGGAGGCAAATGGGCCTGAAGGTGGTAGAAGGCGTTGATTTGCTCGTTTCGCAGGCAGCCAGATCGTTTGCGATATGGACCGGCCTGGTCGCCCCTCTTGAGGTGATGAGAAAAGCTGCTAAAACCCCTAAAGGCCCAGCCACTACAGGCCGAATCCAAGCGCCACTACCTTAAAGAGGGGTTTGGCAATGTCGTTAACAGGGCATCTCGATGTTTTTCCGCTGGAGGAAGTCCTCCGGCTGCTGGCACGTTCGTACAAATCAGGCTGTCTCCGGGTCGATTCAACGGACCTCCACGGGCGGGTCTACCTCAACAATGGCTCTCTGTCGCTGGTCACTGTTGGCAGCGATGAAGACCTTCGTCGACAACTGATCGGTTCCAAGCTGGTCGGTGAGGATGCCTTGCGATCCGCCGAAATTGGCGGCAAGAGCTTGAACGATGTTGCCTCCGATAATGGTGACCACCATCTTCTCGACGATTTCTTCCGGGAGGAAGTCGTCGAAAGTCTTTACCGGATCCGGAAACCCGGTCGTGGCCAGTTCGTCTTCAACGTGGACGTGGCTCCCCGATACCGGGCCGACACTGCCTTTGACGTAGAACTGTGTGTCTCCGAAGCCGATCGGAGGGCCGCTGAGTGGGCCGACATCGAGTCGGTGATACCGAACATCGACCTCGCCCTGCGCATCAGCCCCGAAGCTCCTAACGGCGAGCCGGTCACCCTGGCCCCTAACACCTGGCGCCTCGTGGCCGGGTTTGAGGGTTCCGGCACGGTCCGCTCGCTGGCCGACAGGCTCGGCCTCTCACGCTTCCGGGTTGCGAAGGATCTCACCGCTTTGGTCCGCGGTGGGCTGATCGAAGCAGCAACCGCTGCCGCCGAACCAGAGCCTGTCGCCGTGGCTCGCCCGGAGGAGCCCGTCGCTTCCGGCGCGTCGACCGGGTTTGGATGGCGTGACTCGGTCGAGTTGGCGCCCGCCCCGATGATGGCCGAGCCGGAGCCTGAGCCTGAGCCCTACGTAGCGGCCCAGCCAACCTATGCACCAGCGGATTACGGACAGGCCAACTATGAGCAGGCCAGCTATGAACAGCCTGAGCCGGCTCCCTCGACCTACAACCCTTTCACCTCACCGGAACCTGAAGAAACTGTGCTCGAACAGAACTACTGGAAACCCGAAGAAAGCAGGTCGGAGGAAACCAGACCTGAGGACATCAGTCCTGAGGACGTTGGGGCATCCCCCCATCACGACTCCTACAATCAGGGCTGGTGGACTGAGCCGGCCGAGGGCGGTGACGCACCCCAGGGTGATCCCACCGCGGAGCTTCCGATGGCTCCCGACAAGCCGGCCGATTCGGCCGACGCGTTCCTCGATCGGGTCTTTTCCCAACTCGACGAAACACCCGAAGGTCAGGGGTCTTCCCACGGAACCACGCATGGGTTCCTCAAGCGCCGCCGCATGAGCTCCATCGGAGCCGACGAATAGCCGGATCCCGGCCCGGGCAGCCGGGCCGGGACTCCGACCCTCATTCGGACCACTCATCGGTGATTCGAACGGGGCCATCTCAGCTGCGGGATTCAACCCGCCTGCGGTCTAACGTCGACCTCGCGTTGTGACCGCCTTATTGATTGGCCTGGCCGGACTGATGGCGGGGCCGTGGCTCCACGGACTTGCTGTACAGGCAGGCTCCGATCGCACCTTCCACGCCGGATTGACCTGTCCCGTCTGCGGCCAGGACGGCCAGGCGTTTTCTCCCCGGTGCATCTGCGGCCGCGTCCGCTGGCGGGAGGTTGCACTCGGGATCGGGGTCGGCCTCGCCTCGGCCGGCATGGCCTGGAGGATCGGGTTGGAACCGGCTTTGGTCGCTCACCTGGCGATGGTTGCCGTAACCGCCATCCTGATCGTCACCGATCTCGACCACTTCAGGATCCCCAATCGGATCCTCTACCCGGGCACCGCCCTTTGTTTTCTGTTGCTGGCGGGGGCCTTCGCCGTCGATCCCAGCCAGGGGAGTCTGCCGCGCGCGATCGCCGGAGCAGCCATCTACTTCGGCCTGTTGCTGTTGGTCTTCGTGGCCGCCCGGGGCGAGGGATTCGGGTTCGGCGACGTCAAGTTGGCCGCGCTGCTGGGCCTGTTCACGGCCTTTCACGCCTATCGGATCCTGGCCTGGGCGCTGATCATCACCGCTTTCCTCGGAGCGATTCCGGCCGTCGTGATGTTGCTGATGGGAAAAGGGCGCAAGGCGGCGCTTCCTTACGGGCCTCCCCTGATTTTGGGAGCATGGGCGGCCCTCATCTTCTCGACGAGCCTCCTTACCTGAGGGCTGAAAGCGGGCCGATACCATCGCGGCCGCCATGCTTCGCTTTCTCACCGCTGGTGAATCCCACGGACCCGGGCTGGTCGCCACCGTCGAAGGTCTTCCGGCCGGGCTCGTCGTTTCCAGCGACGGCATCGCGGCCGAGCTGGCGCGCAGGCGGCTCGGTTTCGGGCGCGGAGCCAGGATGCGAGTCGAGCAGGACGAGCTCGAGATCCTGGCCGGCGTTCGCCACGGCCAGACGCTGGGTTCGCCAGTCGCAGTCATTGTCCGTAACTCCGAGTGGCCTCGCTTCCAAGAGACCATGAGTGCGGATCCGGTCGAGGACAGCCAGGAGGGTAAGAAACTCACCGCCCCGCGTCCGGGTCACGCCGACCTGGCAGGGATGATGAAGTACGACACTCGCGACGCTCGCGACATCCTTGAACGAGCGTCCGCCCGCGAGACGGCCGCCCGGACTGTGGTCGGCTACCTGGCCAAGCAACTCCTCGCCCAGATCGATGTCCGTGTGTTGTCTCATGTCGTTTCCATCGGAACAGTCACGGCTCCGGAGACACCACTGCCCCAGTTCCAAGACCTGCCGCTCATCGACGAGTCACCGGTTCGCTGCTTCCACCCGGAAGCAGCCACCGCCATGATTTCCGAAATCGAATCGGCCAAGGCCGATCGTGACACACTGGGAGGAGTCGTCGAGGTCCTGGTGTATGGCCTTCCCGTCGGGGTCGGCAGCCATGTCCATTGGGACCGCCGCCTCGACGCTCGTCTGGCGCAGGCCCTCATGTCGATCCAGGCGATCAAAGGCGTGGAGTTGGGAGACGGCTTCGAATCGGCCCGTCGCCGCGGGTCGGAAGCTCACGACGAGATCTTCTACGAAGGGGGCTTCGTGCGCCACACGACCCGGGCGGGGGGCACAGAAGGCGGAATATCGGTTGGCGGGCCGTTGCGGGCCCGGGCAGCCATGAAGCCGATATCAACGGTCCTCAAAGGGCTGCAGACCGTCGATATCAACACCAAAGAAGCCGAGAAGGCATTTTACGAACGTTCTGACACGTGTGCGGTACCTGCCGCCGGGGTGGTCGCCGAGCAGATGGTGGCAATCGTCGTCGCCCAGGAGTGTCAGCGAATGTTTGGTGGCGACACGGTGGAAGACTTCCGGCGCGGAGCGCAAGCTTTCCAGGATCGGTCCAGGCGGTTCTGAGTGCCGTTGTGGCTGATCGGAATGATGGGATCCGGTAAAAGCACGGTGGGACGGACGCTGGCAAGCCGCACAGACAAGCCCTTCGTGGACACTGACGTGCTCGTCGAGGAGGCGGCCGGTCGTTCCGTGGTCGACATCTTCCAAGCCGAAGGGGAGGAAGCATTCAGGTCGCTGGAGTCCGACGCGATTCGCGCGGCGGCGGTCATGGCCGACGCGGTCGTTGCCACCGGGGGAGGTGCCGTACTTGTCCAGAACAACATTCGCTCGATGAGGTCATCGGGGCCGGTGGTCTGGCTCCGGGCGAGCCCTGCCACCCTGGCGGCAAGGATCGGGAACGCGCCGGGTAGGCCCCTGCTCGTGGATGTCGACCTGGTCGGGCGCCTGACGGTGATCCTCGAGGATCGAAGCGATGCCTACCAGAGGGCCGCCGATCACACCGTCGACACCGACGAGTCCACCGTCGACGAGGTGGCAGTGGTGGTGGAGCAACTGTGGAACGCATCCTCATGACCGTTCCGGCAATGCCGGAAGTGACGTCGGAGATCTTGATCGGGCGGGGATTTCCCGATCCGTTCCTGCCTGACCGAAGCGATCGGCGAACGGCTGCCATCTTCGCCCAACAGGGGGCCGCAGCGGTCGCCCAGCGGGTGTTCGACGCGATCGGGACAGGGCCGCTCATGAACCTTCCTGATCGGGACGAGGCGAAGACGATGGCCACAGTCGAAAGGGCCTATCGGTGGCTGGCTGAAGTCCCGCTCGGCCGGCACGACACGATCATCGGCGTCGGCGGGGGAGCCGCGACCGACATGGCCGGCTTCGTGGCCGCGACCTGGTTGCGAGGCATCGAGTCGGTGATGGTCCCGACGACTTTGCTCGGTGCGGTTGACGCAGCGATTGGGGGAAAAACCGGCATCAACCTGGCGGGGAAGAACCTGGTCGGCGCCTTCCATCTGCCCTCCCGCGTCATTGTCGACCTCGATGTCATGGAGTCGGTGCCGACGACCCTGCGACTCGAAGGAATCGCTGAGGCTCTGAAAGCGGGCCTGGTCGCCGACCCGGTTCTGGTGGAACTACTCGAGCGTCATGGGGCGGCAGCACCACTGGAAGAGGTCGTTACGCGTTCCATCAAGGTCAAGGCGGCTGTGGTCGGTGGGGACTTTCGAGAGGATGGCAGGAGAGCCATCCTCAACTTCGGTCACACCATTGGACATGGAGTGGAGATGGCGGCGGGCATGCCCCACGGAATGGCCGTTGCCATCGGCATGGTTGCTGCCGGCGTAATCTCCGCGGCTCGCTACGGGTTCCCCGCCCGGTGGTTGACCGATGTGATCTTCTCACTGGGTTTGCCGGTGTCGGCCTTCGGTGTGTCGCATGATTCGGTCCTCGGCTTCGTTGGCAGGGACAAGAAGCGCTCTCCGGACGGCACCCGGATGGTGCTCTTACGTACGGTCGGCGACCCAGTGGTCGATCTGGTTGACGACGCGGAGATCGATCTAGGCCTGTCCGCGGTTGGGATCGGCCGGAGCAGTTAACCCGGGACGGTCCATGGGGGATCCGAGTAACCTTCGTCTCCGGTAACGGCTCTCGCGATCTCCGTTTGACATGGCATCTACTAACGACGTACGTCCTGGACAGGCCCTCGATCTCGAAGATGGGATTTTCACCATCGTCGATTATCAGCACGTGAAGCCGGGCAAGGGCCGGGCGTTCGTGCGGATGAAACTGAAGAACCTGGAAACCGGCCAGGTGCTCGACAGAACCTTTCGGGCTGGTGAGGACGTGACCCAGGCGATGATCGATCGTCGTGACCACACATTCCTCTATCGCGACGACTACGGCTTTCACTTCATGAACCTGGACGACTACAGCCAGTTCGCGATGAGCGCCGACGACGTTGGTGAGAACGCCGGCTATCTCGCCGACGGCATGACCGTCACCCTTGCCCTCTACAAAGGCAACCCCATCGCCGTCGACCTGCCGGCCTCGGTCGAGATGGAGATCACATATACGGAGCCTGGTGTCAAGGGCGACCGCGTCTCGGGAGCGACCAAACCCGCGACCACCCAGACCGGCCTGGTGGTCCAGGTGCCGCTGTTCGTCACCATCGGCGATCGAATCAAAATCGACACGCGCACCGGCTCGTACATCACCCGAGCGTGACCGTAGAGCCTCGCGACCTGGCGGTACAGGCTCTCTACGAAGCGGATCAGCGGGACCTGAGCAATCGGACGGATGACCTCCCTCCGAAAGCAGCGCGGCTGGTCGCCGGAGTGCTCGAGCATGTCACCGAACTCGACGACGAGATCGATAGTGCTTCTGAGCACTGGCGGGTGCAAAGAATGCCGGTGGTCGACCGAGCGATCCTGCGACTCGGCCTCTATGAGCTGAGGTACGAAACCGACACGCCGGCGGCCGTGGTCGTCGCCGAGGCAGTCCGGTTGGCGAAGACCTTCAGCACGGAGCGCTCCGGAGCCTTCGTCAACGGCGTCCTGGCCACACTGGCGGAGAAGGAGCGGGGCTGAGGACCCGGCACCGCTGGTTCCAGCTCAGGAGAATCTCCTTGGCGCGCTCGGCATGTCACGAGATCAGGAACCGGGGCGGGTCAGCAACGAGCTGAATCCGTGGGGCCACGACCGGTAGTCTTTTCAGCACGCCATCTCGAGGTTCTGGAGACTGCCCCTCTACATCGACCGCCACGACGTTCCCGGCTCTACGGCCGAGGACACCGCCCGATACCACGCCGCTGACCTGAGGGTGGCCGGACAATTTGGGGTCGAATTCTTTGCCTACTGGCACGACACCACCCGTGGTGTCGTCTTCTGTTTCGCCTCGGCGCCGGCACATGAGTCAGTGGTAAAGGCTCACGAGGCCGCCCATGGACTCGTGCCGACCGAGATCATTGCGGTCTCGGAGTCCGATGTCGTTCGGTTCCTCGGAAAGGTGTACGACCCCGTCGATCCGACTGAGGTGAAAAGCGCTTTCAGGACCATCTGCTTCACCGACATCGTGGGTTCGACCGCACTCCTCGACCGCCTCGGCCAATCGGCGTACATGGAGGTGTTGGGTGAACACGACCTCATAATCCGGGAGGCGCTGATCAGGTGGAAAGGAAGGGAGGTGAAGCACACTGGCGATGGGTTCATGGTGGTTTTCGAAGATGTGGACAAGGCTCTCAATTGGTCTCTCGATGTCCGCGACCGCTTTGAGCAGCGCCCGGATCTCGATGTGCGATTGGGCATGGCGGCCGGCGAGCCAGTGGATCACGATGACGACATCTTCGGGGCTGCCGTAACCATGGCAAACAGAATCTGCTCCTCTGCCGGACCGGAACAGATCTATGTCTCCGAAGTCGTCCGCGACCTTGGCCTTGGCGAAGGCTTCAAGTTCGATGGTGGACAGACAAGGGTGCTGAAGGGATTCTCCGAAGCGGCCACCATCTACGAGTTGCTCGGTGTCGCCCAGGCGGAAACCCCCGTTGGGGGGTGAACAGGTCCAATCGGACCCTTATGGATAGCAGTGCGCGAATGTGCGAGGTCAACTAATGAAGATCAAGCACCAGGTCGTCGTGTTCGACGCTGCTGACCTGACCGCCGAGAGCACCTTCTGGGCTGGGCTCCTCGGTGGCACGGTCGACACTGAGGAACGTTGGCACATGGTGATCGTCGATGGTGAGCCACGCGTCGGAGTCCAGCTGGCTCCTGATCACGTTCCACCCGATTGGCCGGATGGGAACCCCCAGCAGATCCACCTCGACCTGTGGGTCGACGACTTCGATTCGGCTCATGAGAAAGCAATGTCCTGGGGCGCAAAGGTGCTCAAGGCAGCGGCCGACAATGACGAGCCCGACAATTTTCAGGTGTACGCGGACCCGGCCGGTCACCCGTTCTGTCTCTGCTGGGTCAAGAAGAACTCGCCTGGCGAGACGGGGTGACGGAGCGGCGGTCCGTGGTTTTGGGGTTTGTGGAGTCGGCGGCGGTGGACCGGGGAGGTGGGGTCGATGGTGTAGCCGTGTCCGTGGATGGCGATGTGGTGGTGGTACCAGCAGAGGGTGATGAGGTTGTCGGGGTGGTGGTCGCC
>DATEEG010000501.1:0-2515 GCA_035281305.1 Acidimicrobiia bacterium
AGCAGCAACTGGAACTCGTCGAGCACCCGCTGGCTCATGCCGGAGCCGAGCACACCGAGGTTGTCACGCAGCGGCGTCAGCCCGACCACGGCCAGCCCGTCGCCGGCGTTCACGGCCAAAGCCACCCCGTGTTCGCGATGAAGCGTCGGCAATCCCCGCCGGCTGAGGCTTCCGTCTTCCACATCGTCGTGCACGAGAAAGGCGTTGTGAAGGAGTTCGATCGCCGCGGCCGACGGCATCGCCTCTTCCGTGGAACCGCCGAACGCCCGGCAGGCCGCCACGCACAAACCCGAGCGAATCCCCTTGCCGATGCGGGAGGGGTAGGTGGCCATCAGGTCGTAGAGCCAGCGACGGGGTTCCCGACTCGGAAGGTATCGGCTCATCGCCGCGGCCATCAGTGCGCGGTGAGCGGACAGCGTGTCCTCTACGAAGCCTGTCGCCGATCCCGCCACCGATCCTCCTGACTGTTGCCGACCGATCCCACGACCTCCACCTCGATAGTGATGAACTCGTCCGGCAGGTCGCTCACGAAGACATACCCGCGGTAGCGGCCGGGGGTGACGGCCGGGTCGATCGTCAAGGTGACGGCGACGGCAACACTGGAATTGGGAGGAGCGATGTCGATCTCAGGCGGGTCGAACTCGAAGCCTCCGGCCCCGATCGTCTCGCCGGTATGGCTGACGAGATCGGAGGCACGAAGGCGCAAAGCCGGAGACGCCGATGGTGTTGTGTTGTGAACCCAGAGCGTCGAGGAGGCCCGGTGACCCGCCAGCACCGGAGGCAGCTTGAGATGGCTGCCTTCGCCGGCGGCGGTCCCGGTTCCGAGCAACCGATCGACGGCACCCGAATAGAGGTCGAACGCCCTCCGAACCAGATCGAGGTTGGCGTCGACGGCCCGGGCGAGATCGGCTCGCAACTGCCGGAAGGCGTCTCGCTGACCTCCCGGGGAGCCGGTGTCGGCCTGGCCCGCGATAGCTGGCTCGGTCCGCGCCATCGAGCTGAGGAACCGTTCGACTACTTCGGAAGCCGCCTGGAACCCGAGGTCGCGGACCGACTTCCCGGTTTCGTCGGGGTCTCTTTCTTCCGACATGTAAAAGACGCCTTCCTCCCGATTTCGCCCCGGCCCAGAATCGCCCGGCCGGACGGAATCTACTTGCCCCAGTCCATGTAGTACCCGGCGATGCGGTGGGTGATCGGATTCCCGACGAGCACGTTGGCGGCCTGGAAGCCGGACATGACGGCCGCCTCCAGGCACCCGGCGTTCAATCCGCAGTCGATCCAATCGCCGGCCAACACCAGGTTCCGGTAGCCGCTGGCGTCGGTGCGCAGCCGGTACTTGTCGCTGCCCGGAAGCGACAGTACATAGCGCTCGGAGGGATCGACATTGGCCCGCCAGAACTGGGAGTCGAACCTGTCTTCCCCCGACCGATCGCCGCCGCCGACCAAAAGCTCCCAGCGAAACACGTCCCCCGCCTCGTCCAACGCCCCCGGCCAGAAGTGGCGGACTCCCTCTCGCAGAAACGCGATCGCATTTTCACGAACTCTCTCGTGTTCACGTTTTGGAAAGTCGCGATCGTTCCGATCGGGACTGCCGATAGTCGGCAGCGTGTTGCAGAAATAGGTGACGGTCCGGGGCTGATCGTCCGGCGGCCACTGCTCGACCGCCAACAACTGGTCCATCGACGACCACGTTTCGAACGGCTTCAGGAACCCGGTCATCGTCACGCCCGGCCGATCCCAGCCCAGTTGGGAGGAGTCGGCGCTGAGCCACAGCTGGAATGCCTGAGTGGCGACCGTCCCGAGGTGATCGACCATCGAGCGCCAGCGGGGATTGGACTCGACAAGGTCCGAGCAGATATAGGGAATCATCCCGACCGGGATGGCCAGGACGATCCGGTCGAAGTCCCGGCCGTTCTCCAGCACGGTGACATGGCCCTCGCCGGCGTTCGACCAGATCGATTCGAAGTCGGTTCGAGGGTCGGCCGCCTCGGCTAGATCGGGCTCCGACGGAAAGCTCGGAAGCCCGCCCACCTCGACCAGCGGTCGGTAGCTGTCGGGACCCCCCGGCAAGGTGACCTGGCGACTGATCTCAACCTTGGCGATCGAGTCTCCCTCGCTCGATAGTCGCAGGGCTTCGACTCGCGAGAAGAACTCAAAACGGACTCCTCGGTCGGCCAGCGCCTCGTACAGCGGCGCCATCAGGACGTCTCCCATCCCACCCGCCAGTTTCCAGAAGATCGCACCCCGGTATTCGAAGAAGAGCTTGCCCGACAGGAAGAGGCCGAGTCCGGCCGCGAACCGCGGACGAGCCGGATCACCGTCCTGAAAACCGAACACGAGGTCGTAGACCCCGCGCACCAACGGTGAGTCGAGCGTCTCGGGGGACGCCCCGTGTCGCTCCATCCAGTCCCGGTACTCCTCGTCGTTGATGGCGGAAAATCCCTTCGGGTGGGTGAGGAGACCGTCGGCCAGTATGCCCCGCACCGTCGTGAACATGAGATCGGCCAGGGCCCAC
>DATEEG010000502.1:0-5922 GCA_035281305.1 Acidimicrobiia bacterium
GGAGCATTGGTGACCGATGACGAAAAGTGGGCCGACGAGGCCCGGTTCCTGGCCACCCAAGCGAGGGATCCTGCTCTTCACTACGAGCATTCACGGCTCGGTTACAACTATCGACTGAGCAATTTGCTGGCGGCGTTGGGCCGGTCCCAACTGGCTGATCTGCCAAGAAGGATTGAGGTGCGCAGGGCCCACAATCTTGCCTACCGGGCGGCCCTCGGGGACATTCCGGGCGTCGAGTTCATGCCTGAGATCGCCGGTGGCAAATCAACCTTCTGGCTCACTGCGTTGACCGTTGATCCTGTTGCGGCCGGAGTTGACCGGACAACCCTGATCAATCACCTCGGAGAGCACGACATCGAAGCCCGGCCGGTCTGGAAGCCGATGCACCTGCAGCCGCTCTACCGCGAGAATCGGATCATCGGCGGCCCCGTCTCGACGGATCTTTTCGAGCGGGGGCTATGCCTCCCGAGCGGTTCTTCGTTGACTGGCACACAGCGCGACCAGGTCGTTGAGGCTCTCAAGGCGAAACTGCCGGTTTCTTGACCGGCGGGTTGCGGCGGGTCAACACCCAACAGACTGCGACGACCGGGATGGTCAGGCCGAGGCCGAGAAGCAGAGCGGCGCCCGCGCTGTCGGCTCTTCCCGCCACGCGAGACCACCACCCGACCAGCAAAAAGTGCATTACCAGAGGGGTGGCGGGGGACCCGGGCCAGAGGCGACAGAGCAATAAACCCATCACCGCAATCGCTGCCAAAGCTCCGACGATCGAACTCTCCCTGCCTCGCCCGCCCGACACGACGGCAAGGCAGATGACGATGGACATCGTCGCCGCACCGGGCCATCGGGGCCGGGCCCAGTCGAACGGGCGCCATGCCACGGCCATCGAGACTGTGACCCCGAGCAGCGCCAGGATCGACTCGGTGTCGGGCACCGTGGCATAGATGCCCAGCAGTGAGATGAGCAACGGCAGCGGTGTCCGGGCGATTCCTGTTCCTCGCTGGATCGACACAGTGGCTGCGATCACCGCCACCACGGCGACTGCAGCGAAGAGAAGGTTGCTAAAGGCCCCGAGGTTGTCCGGCCACCGGGGTGTCGCGAACGACAGTGCGGCCAACGCGATGGGCCCCCAAATCAGGCCCCAATCGAAGTTCCACCTTCGGGTAAGCGCGGCAAGGGCGAGGCCGAAGAGGCCGAAGGCGAGACCGACTGCCAGCTCGTTGGCGCTTCTCACTCGACCTGCGACCGCACAGATCCGGGTCGCCGCAACAAGCCACGGGTCAATCCGAAGCCATATGAAAGATGCATCACGGCGGTGGCGACGAGCACCATGGGGTTGACGCGACTAGCGATACCGAGGGCGAGGAGCCAGGCCACGAGGGCGATTGTGAGGGGTCGGGGATCCCCAAAAACAAGGAAGACCACGCCTAGCACCAACCCCAGGACCAGGGCCAGGGGCGCCAACGGCCGCCAGGAAGGGAACTCGCCGTTCACGTAAAGCATGTCGGCCTTGCCGAAGCCATAGCGGAAGAACTGGCGCCAGAGATCGGAGATCGTCTCCCTTGGCCGGTAGGTGCTGACAATGGCGGGGTCGACCAGCACCCGGCCGCCCGCCTTCCGAAGCCGGTAATAGAAGTCGGCGTCTTCGGCCACCCGGGAGGGAAGGGCTCTCATGCCCCCCAGAGAGTCCCAGGTGGGTTTGTGCATCGCCCCCAGGTAAACCGTGTCGGCCTCGGTAGGTCGCGTAGCGTGGTGAAACCGCGCCGGTCCTATGGCCAGCGGCGACCGGAAGGCGACGGCGACGGCCCGACCGAAATCTGAAACGCCCTCGGCCACCATCGGGCCCCCGACAGCAGTGTCCGGTGCGCCTTCGAGCGCCGCCACCGAACGAGAGACGTAGTCCCGGGCATAGCGCGTGTGGGCGTCGGCCCGGATCAGGATGTCGGAATGGGCTACTTCCGCCAGCAAGTTGAGGCCGGCCGATTGGACCCGGTCGGGGTTCTCACAGATTCGCAAGTTGTCGACGGTGTCCGACCACCACCCGAGGCGGTCCAGGGTCTCGTCGGTGGAGCCTCCATCGGCGACGAGGATCTCGATCGGACCCTCGTAGATCTGGTCGGCCAGCGACTGGAGACAGTCGTCGATGTATGCGCCCTCGTTGAGAACCGGAAGCAGAATCGCCACTGATGGGGTCCGGGTTTCGTTCACTGCCCCATTCTCGCGACCTGAACGGTGCGTGGAACGCACCGTTCAGGTGATAAAAACGCTCTTATGCGACTCCGTGAGCGGTGGTTCCTGGTCCTGGTGGGGGTGCTGCCGCTCCATACGCTGTTCCTGAGCGCCTGGATCTCGTGGAAGCCGTATCTCGTGCTCGTCGGAGTTCTGGGCATTTGGGACCTGGTCGAGGGGATCAGGTTCCGGACGTGGCCCTGGCACCGGCACGCTTCGATCGCCCTGGCCGTTTTCCTGACGGTGGTGGCGACCGGCTTTCCGGCGCCGGAGTTCCGGGAGCGGTTCTTCCGCTTGTTCCTCGCCCTGATGGTGGGCGGACTCGTGATGCTTGTCACTGAGCGCAGCCTCCGTCGTCCGGAGATGCTCGACGCGGTGCTGAAGGTCGTGTTCTTCACCGCGGCAGTCATGGCCGTCACCGGGTTGCTGATCTCAGTCGTCCTGGTCGGCGCGGCGGGGAATACCGCCATCAACTATCTGACCGGTGCCGTGGGTTATGACCTTCCGCTCATCGACAAGGTCGCCAAACCGGCCTACCTGTTGTCCCACTTTCTGGCGTTGTCGAATTGGCACCAGGATCCCGGCTATGGAGCTGCTTGGGCGGTGTTGTGGTCGACCCTGGCCCTCGTCGCGTCGGTCAAGGGCCTGGGTTCGAGGAAGCCCTGGCTGGACGGAGTGGTGCTCGGTGGCTTGTGGTTGGCGGTGGTGATGGCGTTCGCCCGGACCGGGTGGCTCAGCCTCCTGATCGCCATGATCTTCGCCGGGTGGATCGTGGTCCGGAGGGGCCTCGTGACAGCCCGGGGCCTCGCGGTCCGATTGTCGATCGCACTCGCCGCAACGGTCGCCCTCCTGCTCGTGCTCTTCGCCGTCGATGTGCCGGATGTCGGCGGCGACCTCGACGTGCAATTCGCTTTTCGTTTTCAACAGGGATGGGACCTTCTCGCCGACCTGACCGGCTTGTTTGAAAGCTCCGAAGCTTTCGAAGATGTCTTTGAGCCTTCCGAGCAAAGGGCCGATGTTTGGCCCGAGTACTGGCAGATGTTCCGGTCCGATCCACTCACGGGAGTCGGTCTGGGGGTTGGCTGGGAGTCCAACTCGGTTGGACAGGAGCCACACAGCCTCTGGCTCGAGCTTGCGGCTGAGACCGGCCTCGTAGGACTCGCCGCTTTCGCGCTCCTCCTGCTGGTGATTGTCCGGACCGGCGGCGGGCTGGTGGGCGGGGCGGCTCTAGTTGCAGCGTTTCTGCCGTCGTTCACCCAGACCGTGCTGTTCGAGCCGACGTGGTGGTTCGCGGCCGGGCTGTTCCTCGGCGGAAAGGCTGAATTAGGCACAGAGCCACCTCTAGAGTTGACCCGGCTGGGCACCGGAAACCTTCGCTCAGCTAATCAATAGAGAAAGCCTGTTCGCTCGCGCCCGACCGGAGACCGTGCCCGGCATGAGTCGGTCAATTGGAAACCGGCAATCGAAATCGTGTGCGGGACGAATCGGGGAGGTTGGCAGTGCGTCTTCGCAAAGTCCTGGTGGCATTCGTTATGGGGGTCTCGCTGTTACCGGCCGTACCCGCCGTCGCTCAAACGACCGATCCGACCTTCACGATCAACGGCTCCGGCTGGGGTCATATGGTCGGCATGTCCCAGTACGGCGCCCGGGCGATGGCTGAAGGCGGATACAGCGCGAGCCAGATCACCGGCTACTACTACGCCAACACCACCGTCCAGGCCATCCCCGCCGTGGTCCCGGCCGGGAATTTCATCGTTGCCGACCCCGATCCCCTCTGGATCGGATTCCTCCAGAATCGGACCTCTTTCAACTTTCGGGTCGACGGCGCCGGGTCGGCGGGGCTCTGTAAAGCCAACGACGGCGAGGGAGTCTGTCCGACCCAGTTCGCCGCGGCCGGTGAAACCTGGGAGTTCCGGGCTCTCGGCGGGGGCGCCTGTCAGTTCTTCAAGGCGGGCGTCGCTGTAGGCAACCCTGGAACCTGCCAGGCGGCCATCACGTGGGACTTTGCCGCCGGCACCCGCATCTTCTCGATCGACAACGGGAGGACTTACGCCCGCGGGGTGATCCGCATCAGGCCGGTCGGCGAAGGCTTTCACGTTGTCCTCGAGATCGGGATCGAGCCCTATCTATACGGGCTGGGCGAGATGCCATCCGACTGGCATCCCCAGGCTCTCCAGGCCCAGGCGATTGCCGCCCGAACCTACGGCGCTCGTCAGGCGATCCGCTACGGCCCGGCCGAGAACTTCGACGTCAGCCGGCAGATCGCCTGCTGGTGCCATATGTACAGCACGATCGTCGATCAGGCTTACGTAGGTTGGTCGAAGGAAGCCGACCAGTTCGGTCCCAACTGGGTTTCAGCGGTGAACGCGACGGCGGGACAGGTGGTTACCCACCCCCTGGCACCCGAGCACTCGATCATCATTGCCTATTACGCCAGTTCCACGGGCGGGCACACCGACAGCAATGTCGAAGGCCTCGGGCACACCGTGCCGTTGCCCTACCTCGTGCCGACCCCCGATCCGTGGTCGATCGCCCCCGCGGCCAAGAATCCCTTCGCCAGTTGGACCGTGACTTTCACGGGTTCTCAAATCGCGGCGGCCGTGGGTCTGACAACCGTGACCGGTGTCGAGGTGACCGGTCGCAACCTTTCGGGGACGGTGAGTGAGGTGACTATCGCCGGCACGCTCAACGGCCAGGAAACGGTCATCACTCGTGGTGGCCGGTCTTTCCGAACGGCGCTGGGGATGCGATCCACCATGTACAACATCTCCGGGGGCTCTGGAGTCGGAACGGCCGTGTGCAACGGTACCGCTCCCTCGGCCGGCTTCACCGATGTCGGAGCAACCAACCCCCACCTCAACGACATCAACTGCATTGCCGCTCTCGGGATCACCACCGGCACCGCAGCGGGTATCTATTCGCCGGCGGCCACCGTCCCCAGGTGGCAGATGGCCATCTTCCTCGCCCGGACTGCGGCGGCCCTCGGCGTCGCCCTGCCATCGGGAGCCACCCAGGGATTCGAGGACCTGGGCGGCCTTTCCGTGGAGGCGGTCACCGCCATCAACCAAATCCGGCAATTGGGAATCACCGCCGGGACCACCCCGACCACTTTCGAACCTCACGGGGTTGTGAACCGGTGGCAGATGGCCCTGTTCCTCATCCGCCTCCATCCGCTGGCCGGCGGTGCCCTCCCCGCCGGCACAGATCAAGGGTTCAGCGACCTCCTCGGGCTCTCGCCCGAAGCGATTACAGCTGTGAATCAGCTCGCCGAGCTGGGGATCACCCTCGGTACCGCCCCTGGCACGTTTTCACCGTCGAACCCGGTTGTACGCGAGCAGATGGCTTCGTTCCTGGCACGGCTGATACGGATCTGATCCGGCTGACTCGATGGGGCGGAAACCCGCTGAAGAGAAGGGCGGGCTCTGCCGATGGATGCCAGGATGGCTACGGCTCACCACACCGGAACCCGGGAATCCTCTGTGACTCTTCTTCCTGAAGAACCGGACCTCGACGCGCCGCGCGGGCTGCGGGCGCCGGGCACCGCCCGGATGATCGCAGGCAGCCTGGTCGGTGCGGTTCTCGCCTATCTCTTCCAGGTTTACGGAACGCGGGCCCTGGGAGCCCATGCGTTCGCACCGATCGCCTTGCTGTGGACGTCGTTCTTCATCGTCGCGACCGTCATCCTGGTTCCGCTCG
>DATEEG010000503.1:0-14367 GCA_035281305.1 Acidimicrobiia bacterium
AGAACGACGTTGTCGCGCGAGCTGAAGCCGAAGCCCAGGGCATCCTCGCCAAAGCGCGCGAAGAAGCCGGCACGGAAAAAGCCCGGGCCATGGCAGAAGCCCGCCAGGAAGTGGCAAACCTCACCGTCGATCTCGCCGAGAAGGTGGTCGGGCAGAGCCTCGACCGCGAAACCCAGCTGGGACTGGTCGAGCGTTACATCGCGGAGTTGGAGAGCAAGTAAGTGGATCAACGTCATGTCGGCTGAGTCATCGTCAAGTCGTCCGGAGGCAAGTCGTTCGGATAATGGGGTCCTCGACGGGTACGGCGCGGCCATCTTCGAGGTGGCCAGGGCCGAAGGTCAGCTCGATCGCCTCGAGCGCGAGTTGTTCACCGTCGCCCAGACCTTCGCCACTTCGAACGAACTGCGTGACACCCTCACCAACCCCTCGCTCCCACTCGAGCGCAAGCAGGGAATCATCGACGACTTGATCGGGGGCCGCGCTTCGACACTGACGGTCGGACTGGTGGCTTTCGTCGTCGAGGTTGGTCGTGCCGCCGATCTGCCGACCATCATCGATGCCTTCATCGCTCGCGCCGCCGGTTCGAGATCCAAGGCAGTGGCTGAGATCCGATCGGCGGTGCCGTTGGAGACCGAGGTCGTGCAGCGGCTCTCGGCGGCCTTGTCCCGTGCCACCGGCAAAGACCTGGAATTGAAGGTGATTGTCGACCCGACCGTGCTGGGCGGCATCGTTGCCCGGGTCGGTGACGTGGTCATCGACGGCAGCGTGGCCCACAGCCTCGCGTCGCTGCGGGAGGCCATGAAGAGTGCCTGATCGAGACCACCGATTGACCTACCTGAAAGAGAATTCGAGGAGCGCCCGCAATGGCTGAGTTGACGATTTCCCCGACCGACATAACAGATTCGATCAAGAAGCGTTTGGCAGATTGGTCACCGAAGGTCGAGCAGGAGACCGTCGGATACGTCACCTCGATCGCAGACGGCGTCGCCCGGGTCCAGGGTTTGCCGAACGCAATGGCCTCAGAATTGTTGGAGTTCGAAGGGGGCCTGCGAGGGGTTGCCCTCAACATCGACGAGAACGACCTCGGGGTTGTGCTGATGGGTGAGGCCTCTCACATCGAAGAGGGCTCGCCCGTCAAGCAGACCGGCACCGTTCTATCGGTCCCGGTCGGCGACGGCATGCTCGGCCGTGTTGTCGACCCGCTTGGCAACCCGCTCGATGGGAAGGGCCCGATCCACTCGACCGAACGGCGCCTGCTCGAAGTCCAGGCACCGTCGGTGGTCGAACGTCAACCCGTCACCGAGCCGCTCCAGACCGGCATCAAGGCGATCGACTCGATGACGCCGATCGGCCGCGGCCAGCGCCAGCTGATCATCGGTGACCGCCAGACCGGAAAGACCGCCCTACTGATCGACACGATCATCAACCAAAAGCAGTACTGGGGCACCGACAAGGCGGTCAAGTGCATCTATGTCGCCATCGGTCAGAAAGCGTCGACCGTGGCCGAGGTGGTCAGCGCCCTGGAACGGGCCGGAGCGATGGAATACACCGTCGTCGTCAGTTCCCCCGCCTCCGATCCGGCCGCACTCCAGATGTACGCCCCGTATACGGGGTCGGCGCTCGGGCAGTACTGGATGTACAAGGGCGAGCACGCGCTGATCATGTTCGATGACCTGTCGAAACAGGCCGTCGCCTATCGCGAGATCTCGTTGCTCCTCCGGCGTCCGCCGGGCCGCGAGGCCTATCCCGGCGACGTCTTCTACCTGCACAGCCGACTGCTGGAGCGCTGCGCCAAGCTCTCGAAGGAACTGGGCGGGGGCTCGCTCACCGGCCTGCCGGTGATCGAGACCAAAGCGAACGACATTTCGGCCTACATCCCGACCAACGTGATCTCTATCACCGACGGCCAGTGCTTCCTCGAAACGGACCTGTTCTACCAGGGCATTCGTCCGGCCATCAACGCCGGTATCTCCGTGTCGCGGGTCGGTGGCAACGCCCAGGTCAAGGCGATGAAGAAGATCGCCGGACCCCTCCGACTAAACCTGGCCCAGTTCCGGGAACTGGCGGCCTTCGCCGAGTTCGGGTCCGAACTCGACGCGTCGTCGCTCGCCCAACTGGAACGGGGACGACGGGTGGTCGAGGTGCTCAAGCAAACCCAGTACACCCCGGTGCCGGTCGAGGAGCAGATCCTCTCGATCTATGCCGTCACCACCGGGCACATGGATTCGGTTCCCATCGAGGATGTCCACCGGTTCGAACTCGGTCTTCGCCAGTTCGTCGCTGAGCGCTTCCCCGACGTGCTCGAGCACATTTCCACTACCGGCGACTTGCCGGAGGAAGAGCGTCTCAAGGAGGCGATCGTCGGCTTCAGAGACACTTTCCAGGCGACCGACAAGGACTAGCCAGGCATGGCGAGCGCCGAACTTCGTGACACCCGACGCCGGATCCGCAGCGTCCAGGCGATCCAGAAGATCACCCGGGCCATGGAGTTGATCGCGGCTTCCCGTATCCCGAAGGCGTCGGCCCGGGTCCTGGCTTCGAAGCCTTACACCGCCAAATTGATCGAGGTCATCCAGAACCTCGGTGCGGCCGGTTCCAGCACCGCCCACGTCTTGCTGGAACAGCGCAACGTCGTCGACGTCGGGGTCCTGGTGGTCTCCTCCGACCGGGGGCTGGCCGGGGCGTACGCCTCGACCATCATCCGGATGGCCGAGCAACGGATCATCGACCTGCGCCGTGAGGGCAAAGACGTCCGCATCTTCGCCGTCGGGAAGAAGGCACAAACTTACTTTCGCTACCGGGGCTACCGAATCGAGCGGTCCTTCCTGGCCGTCACCGACACCCCGGGTTATGGCGACGCCAGGGCGGTCGCCAACTCGGTGATGGGCGCGTACGCCTCGGGCGAGGTCGATGCCGTGGAGGCGTTCTTCAGCCGATTTCAATCGGCGATGACGCAGGTCCCGACCCGCTACGACCTCTTGCCGATTCAACCGCCGGACTCCCCGGGCGTCGCCGACGGGCCGGCGCCGATACCCGTCGACTACTCGTATGAGCCCTCGCCCGCCGAGATCCTCGACCGGCTCCTGCCCCGCTACGTGGAGGCGATCATCTTCAACATGCTGCTCGAAGCCTCCGCCTCCGAGCACTCCGCTCGTCGGCGGGCCATGAAGGCAGCCACGGACAATGCCGACGATTTGATTCGGGCGTTGACGATGTCGGCCAACCGTGCTCGCCAGGCCGACATCACCACCGAGATTTCCGAGATCGTCGGAGGCGCAGAGGCGCTGGCCGAGGCGCGATGACCTATTTACGACTAGGAGCAAGTAATGGCTGAAGCGAAATCGGTAGGACGGATCGTCAAAGTGGCTGGCCCCGTGGTCGACGTCGAGTTCCCGCCCGACGGCATGCCCGAGATCCTGTTCGCCCTCGAGATCGATTTCACCCTCATGGGGGAGAAAAAGGTGGTGATGGCGGAAACGGCCCAGCACCTTGGCGGCAACAAGGTGCGGGCAGTGGCGATGGCTCCCACGGATGGCCTCCGCCGGGGCGCCGAGGTCCGCAACACCGGCGGCCCTATCACAGTGCCGGTGGGCGACCAGACGCTCGGTCACATTTTCAACATGTGGGGTACCGCGCTCGACGCGCCCGACAAGGTTTTCGCGGACCCTCGCTGGCCGATCCACCGCCAGCCCCCGGCCTTCGAAGACGTCGAACCGCAGAAGGAGATCTTCGAGACCGGCATCAAGGTGCTCGACCTCATCTGCCCCTACCTCAAGGGCGGCAAGATCGGGTTGTTCGGTGGGGCGGGAGTCGGCAAGACAGTGCTGATCCAGGAAATGATCCGGCGGGTGGCCCAACAGCATGGCGGCGTCTCCGTCTTCGCCGGAGTCGGGGAGAGGACCCGCGAAGGCAACGACCTCTACCTCGAGATGCAGGAGAGCGGGGTTCTCGAGAAAGCGGCCCTGGTCTTCGGTCAGATGGATGAACCGCCGGGGGTTCGCCTCCGGGTGGCGCTCTCGGCCCTGACGATGGCCGAGTACTTTCGTGATGTCCAGCGGCAAGACGTCCTCTTGTTCATCGACAACATCTTCCGCTTCACCCAGGCAGGCTCGGAAGTGTCGACCCTGCTCGGTCGAATGCCGTCGGCGGTGGGATATCAGCCGACCCTGGCCGGGGAGATGGGCGCCCTCCAGGAGCGGATCACCTCACTGAAGGGACGGTCGATCACTTCCCTGCAGGCGGTCTATGTGCCGGCGGACGACATCACCGACCCGGCTCCACACACCGCCTTCGCCCACCTTGACGCCACCACGGTGCTCTCCCGCCCGCTGACGGCGCTCGGCATCTACCCGGCGGTCGATCCGCTCGAC
The DNA here is from genome assembly GCA_035281305.1 of Acidimicrobiia bacterium. Taxonomy (GTDB): domain Bacteria; phylum Actinomycetota; class Acidimicrobiia; order Spongiisociales; family ZC4RG35; genus DATEEG01. The sequence continues at coordinate 4,371 of DATEEG010000503.1, forward strand.
TCGTCCAGCCGCGCCCTCGATCCCCAGGTCGTCGGTGAGGAGCACTACAACACCGCCATCGAGGTGCAGCGAATCTTGCAGCGGTACAAGGACCTCAACGACATCATCGCCATTCTCGGAATAGATGAGCTCTCCGAAGAGGACAAGCTCATCGTGTCGAGGGCCCGCCGTATTCAGCGGTTCTTCGCGCAGCCGATGTTCGTGGCCGAACAGTTCACCGGGCAGGCCGGGATCTACACCCCGAGGGAACAGACCATCGCCTCGTTCCGGACGATCCTGGCCGGTGAGATGGACCAGTATCCGGAGCAGTCCTTCTACATGGTCGGCGACGCCGAAGGTGTGATGGCCAAGGCCCGGGAGATGGAGAAGGTGGGCGCCTAGTGACGTTCCCAACCCGTTCTGGCGCGGCGCGATGGGGGTATAGCCCGGCTTCGTCGCGCCAAAACGAGGTTCTTCTCCTAGTGGTCGAGGGCGCCTGATGGCAAAGCCGTTTCGGGTGGACGTGGTTTCCCCGGAGGCCACCGTCTGGTCGGGGGAGGCGACTTTCGTGGTGGCCCGCACCCCCGACGGCGAGATCGGGATCATGGCCGATCACGAACCGCTGCTGGCGTCGCTGGTGACGTCGGCGGTGGAAGTCGAGGGGGCCGACGGCTCCCGAACGGTCATCGGGGTCCACGGCGGCTTCCTCCAGGTGCTTCGAAACCAGGTGACCTTGCTCACCGACCGGGCTCAGATCTCGTTGGGCACCAAAGAGGAGGGGGCTCAGCTGGCGACGACACTTGCCGCCCAGGGGGAGCCCGGTTAGCTCGAGGCCTCGGGCCCGCTCTCAGGGGAGATGCGGTCTTCAACCATTCCCCGGGCGAATCGGGCCACCTCTTCGTTGAATCCGGAGGCGATGGCTCCGGTGATCACCGGAAACAACATGGCGGTCATGAAGCCCTTCGACTCCACTGTCATGGCAACTGTCACAGCCGTCTGATCACCGGCCGGTTCGAGTTCAACGTCGATTTCGCCTCCGAGAAGGTCTGTGTCGATCGTCATCGACACCCTCGTACCCGGGGTGGTTCCCGATCTCCGGGCCACGCCAAAGTGAGAGTTGCCACCGAGTTCAACCGTGAATCGATAGCCGGTGATGTTGCCGGCTTCATCGAAGGTGGGTTGCTCGACGTTGCTCACTCCGCCGATTCGACCCCAGCTCTCCGGACGCTGCAGGCCCTTCCAAACCCGGGCCGGCTCCGCGGGAGCCAGCACCCGATGCATGAAGGTCTGGCGCGGCACCGTTTCACCTTATCGCGGCGCCGGGACGATCTACATGTAGCCGACCGAAGTAACCGCAACGTGAACGGCAGCTGAGCGTTCCGGCAACCCTTCTACTCTTGGGCTGTGCACGTGACCCGATCCGGATCGTTGAGCGTGGCCGAGTTTCTCCGCCTGGCGATCGATCCCGACCGACTGGCCGTCCTCGGGATGTCGGCAACGGGTCCGCTCGACATCGAGGAAACGGCGCATCGATTGTCAATGACCGTGGGTCAGGTGCGGCGGGCCGTGAGTCGGCTCGTCGAAGCGGGCCTGTTGGACGAGAACCTCAGCCTCGATCGCTCGGTCTTGCGGGCTTTGGCTGCGTCTTTGCCGCGGGAGGAGCCCGTCTCGGCAGAAGTGCTGGAGGGCCCGTGGACCCAGAGCGAGAGGCAGATCCTCGGCAAGTACTTCGTCGGGAGCAGGCTGACGGAGATCCCGGTCAGCAAGGCTGCCCGGACCGTCGTGCTCGAACGGCTGGCATCCGAGTTTGAAGTGGGTTTGCGCTACTCCGAGAAACAGGTGAACTCGACCATTCAGGCGTTCCATCCCGACTACGCGGCCTTGCGCCGGTACATGGTCGACGAAGGGTTTCTGACGAGGGCGGAAGGCTCGTACTGGAGAAGCGGGGGTAGGGTCGAAGTCACATATGGCTGATCTCGATGCCTGGTTGACGCGTCTCGACTCCGTCGAAGCCCGTCTCCGGGCGCTGGCCACCCCGACCGAGGGCTTGACCGATCCCGATCCGGCCACCGGTGAGCAATGGGAAGCCGCTCAAATCTGGGGCCATGTCACGGAGTTCATTCCTTTCTGGGTCGAGCAGGCGGGAGCCGTGATCGATGCCTATCGAGGCGAACCTGTGCCGTTCGGCCGGACCCGCACCGATCCCACCCGACTGGCCGGCATCGAACAGGGAATGCACGTCGCCATCGACACGATGTGGCAGGAGGTTCAGGCCGATCTTGGCGACCTGCGCCTCTTCCTGGCGGCACTGCCTGAGGGTTGGGCGGATTCGGCTGGACTTCACTCCACCCTCGGCCCCCTCCCGATGGAAAGAATCATCAACACCTTCCTGATCGACCACCTGGAGGAGCACGCCGAACAACTCGAGGGCCTGGCAAAGGCATCGCCCACCGGGAGCAATTGAGTCGATCAAGGTCGGACTGAGCAGTCCAGGACCCCTAGTAGCGTCCTGGTTCATGCCAGGCCTTCTTGCCTTTCACGCCCATCCCGACGATGAGGTCATCAGCACCGGCGGGGTGCTCGCCCGGTACGCCCGCATGGGTCAACAAGTCGTGGTGGTGACCGCCACCGACGGGGCCGAAGGCGAGATCCACAACTACGACGACCCCGAGTCTCTCAAGCCTCGACTTGCCGAGATGCGGGCCCAGGAAGTCGCCGCCGCGTTGGCGATCCTCGGGGTCAAGCATCACGAATTTCTCGGATACCGGGACTCCGGGATGATGGGGACCGAGGCCAACGATCACCCCGAGGCCTTCTGGAGGGCGGATTTCACAGAAGCCACCAAACGCCTGGTCGGACTCATCCGCAGGTACCAACCCGAAGTGATGACGGTCTACGACCCGTTCGGCGGATATGGGCATCCCGATCACATCAACGTCCACAGGGTCGGGGTCGCCGCCTTCTTCGGCGCCCGCGACCTGGGTTGGTTCCCCCTCGAGGAGGATCAGGAGTACTGGGCCCCGTCCAAGCTGTACTGGACCACCTGGGGGAGGGAGCGAACCAGCAAGCTGGCGAAATACTGGGCCGAGGAAGGCGACGATCCCGACGACGAAGAATCCCGCTGGCGTTCACAGCGGGGGTTTCCCGACAACGAGATCTCGGCGACAATCGACGTTTCCGAGTTCGTGAGCCTCAAGACCGAGGCGCTCCGGGCTCACCGGTCCCAGATTCCCGACGACTGGCTTCTCCTGAAGGTTCCCGAAGAGGAGAGATTCGAGGTCTATGGCACCGAGACCTTCGTCCGGGTCTTCTCCAGCGTGATTAGCCCATTGCCAGAAGACGATCTCTTCGCCGGCCTGCAGTGAAAGAAGGGCCCGCGGCCGGGCACTGGCGGCGTGAGTTGAACGCCTGGGTCATACCTCAAAATCTGCTGGATGCCGCCCCACAGTCACCCTACGGGTGGCCCGCTTCGCTGTGGCGGCGCCGGACGGCGGCAGCGCTTGCATCCGGGCGACCGACTCCGACGCTGGATGTAATCGCCCGGCTGGCCGGACCGGAGGGATCGATTCTCGACATCGGAGCGGGTACCGGACGGGCGTCTTTGCCGCTGGCGCAGGCGGGTCACCCGCTGACCGCCGTCGAACCCAGCGAGACGATGCTGGCCGGGTTGATCGATGCGAGCGTCGGCCTGCCCGTGACCGTGGTGGAAGGCCGCTGGCCCGAGTCGAAAGACCTGGTCGGCGTCCACCGCGTCGCCATGTGCGCCCATGTCGTCTTCGACGTTGCCGAACTGGGGCCCTTCCTGACCGCAATGAACGAGCGCGCCGGTGCGGCCGTTGTGATCGAGATGACTGCTCACCACCCCTGGGTGCACCTCGGGCCTTACTACCGGGCCTTGCATGGACTCGAGCGACCCCTGGGACCAGGATGGGAAGACCTGGTAGGAGTCGTCCACGAGGTCCTTCGGGTCGACCCGACCGTCGAGCACTGGCAACGGCCTACCGACCTCTGGTTCGAGTCGGTTGACGAGATCGTCGAGTTCTACGCCAAACGTCTCCTGATAGGTCCCGAAAGGTGGCCCGAACTGAGGGCATTGTTGGAACCCGACCTGATCGGCGGCCCCGGCGGCTATCAGGTGGGCACCGAGAGCCGGGATCTGGTCACGGTCTGGTGGCCCCCGGTGAATCCGTAATTCTGCGGCTTGACGCATGCCTGGGCGCCGACTTGCCCGGGATTAATCAATCATGAGAGAACCAGCCATCCCGTAGAGTTCTTCGGTGATCACCCCCGCTCCAGCGATTCTTGAGCCGTGCTCGTAGTCAGAGACCTTCGGATCGAACTCGGCACCCGCCTTCTGCTCGAAGGGGCGTCCTTCAGCGTGCAACCCGGGGACAAAATCGGGCTGGTCGGGCGGAACGGGGCGGGCAAGACCACCCTCGTTCGAACCCTGGTCGGATACTCCACACCGGCCGCCGGCACCGTTCTGCGCAGCGGCAATCTCGGCTACTTCTCCCAGGAGGCGGTCCTGCCGGACCTGGAACGGCCTGATATGACTGCTCTCGAACGAATTCTCGCCGCCCGCCAGATTGGGGCCATGCTCCGCAAGATCGAGGACACCCGGCACAAGATGGAGCGCCTCGACGGCGCCGCCCGTGACGATGCGATCAAGAGGCATGCCCGCCTGCAGGACGAGTTCGAGACCAAAGGCGGCTACATCGCCGAAGCCGAAGCCAAGAAAGTCGCCGCCAACCTCGGAATCGGAACCCCCGAATTAGAACAGCCCGTAGCGACGATGTCAGGTGGTCAGCGCCGTCGGGTGGAACTCGCCCGGATTCTCTTCGCGGAAACCGAGACGCTCCTGCTCGACGAACCCACCAACCACCTCGACCTCGATGCCAAAGCCTGGCTCGTGGACTACCTGTCCGGCTACCGGGGGGGGATCCTCTTGATAAGTCACGACCTGCCGTTGCTCGACGCCGCCATCACGACGGTTCTGGAGTTGGATGGCGGCAAGCTGGAGTCGTACCGGGGGAACTACTCCGGCTTCCTCGTAGAGCGGGCCCGTCGTCGAGAGCAACGTGAACGGGAGCGTCGACACCAGGACGAGGCGATCGAGCGCCTCGAGTTCAACATCCGCCGGTTCAAGGGCACCACCGAGAAGATGTCCAAGGTGGCTCGAGCCATGGAGACCCGGGTCGACCGGATGAAGCGCGACCTGGTCGAAGTGCAGAAGCGGGGCAAGTCGGTGGCAGTTCGGTTTCCGCAGCCGAAACCGTCCGGGGTCACGCCGTTGACCGGGGAGGGTCTTGCCAAATCGTTTGGTGACAACCTGGTGTTCGTCGATGTCGATGTCGACGTGAACCGTGGAGAGAAGCTCTTGATCCTCGGCCTCAACGGAGCTGGAAAGACGACATTGCTGAGAATTCTGGCTGGGGTGGAGACCGCCGATCTAGGGGAAGTCAGCCTGGGCCACAACGCCACCCTCGGCTATTACGCCCAGGAGCACGAGCAAATCCATTCGGGAGTCACGGTGCTCGACCATCTCCGGCAGGTGTCCGATCAACCAGACCAGATGCTCCGGACGATGCTGGGCCACTTTCTGCTGGCGGACAAGATCGATCAGGATGCAGCCACCCTCTCGGGAGGCGAGAAGACCAAACTCGCCCTGGCGATGGTCGTGCTGGGTGGGCCCAACGTGCTGCTGCTCGACGAACCGACCAACAACCTCGATCCCCAGGCGAAGGCTTCGTTGCTGCAGGCGCTGGAGCAATACCAGGGGACCATCATCCTGGTGAGCCACGACACCGACTTCGTGGCCGCCCTGGGGCCCGACCGCGCTCTCATGATGCCCGAAGGCCGCACCCTCTACTTCGACGAATCCCTCCTCGACCTGGTCGCCCTCGCCTGAGTAGAACCGCGAACCTAATGCTATGTCCGGCGGATTCCACCTGTATCTGCATTCAGATTCAGGGACATCACCCATACCGGATGTCACTCCCGTCACATAGTGTGGGGACCATGAGCACCCGGCCCTGGCGACCGACCCCCGGATCGGCGCGCGATGCTCGCTGACTTCATCGCACTGCTCGAAGGTCTGACTGCTTCGCCGTGGTTCCTCCCTTTGGTTTTCCTCATCGCCCTGGCTGACGCGATATTCCCGCTGGTGCCCAGCGAGACCGCTGTCATCGTCGGGGGGGTGGCGGCAGGCTTCGGGCAGATCGACGTCTGGTCGGTCATCCTGGCGGCGGCGCTCGGGGCCATCGCCGGCGACAGCATCGCCTATCAGCTTGGGCAGCGAACCGGCGATTTTCTGCGGCGGCGCTCGCCCGACCGATCGCTGCGAAGATTCAGGTGGGCGCAAAAGGCTCTCCAGAACCGAGCCGGCCTGTTCATCGTTTCTGCCCGGTTCATCCCCGGTGGCCGGACCGCAGTCACCTTTGCCAGCGGTGTCACCCGCTTACGGCTCTCCCGCTTCACCGGATACGTCGTGCTGGCCGGCATCGTGTGGGCCGCCTACGGCACCCTGCTCGGCTTTGTTTTCGGTCGGCGCTTTCAGGAGGACCACACCCAGGCGTTCCTGTTCGCTTTCGGCTCGGCTCTCATCCTGGTCGCTCTGGCTGAACTCATTCGCTGGATTCTCAGCCGGCGACAGGAAGCTCGGTCGGACAGCGAATCGAGCGAGTCGATCAACGTCGGATAGCTCGCGGCCCGTGACCGACACCCGCCGCATGGCGAACTTCGTCGAGGCCGAACTATCCAGGCTGGCGGACCCAGCCAAGGCGATTCCGATGGCCGCCTATATGAAGACCGATATGCCTTTCTACGGCGTGCCCAAGCCCGCCCGCGCTCCAATTGCCCGGGAGGTGAGGGCCAGGTTTCCACCGGTCGACGCGGACGACTATCGCCGCAAGGTCCTCGCCTTATGGGGCCTTCCCCATCGGGAGGAGAAATACCTCGCGATCGACTACGCCTGGTCCTTTCCCCGGCATGTTGCGTTCGCCCAGGTCGACCTCTTCGAGCGGATGATCGTCGAAGGGGCATGGTGGGACCTCGTCGACGGGTTGGCGTCGCCGATCGTGGGAAAGATCGTCCTCGAGGATCGAATCTCGATGCGGCCGTTACTGGAGAACTGGGTTGATGGTCCGGACATGTGGTTGCGACGCACGGCGATCCTTTGTCAGAACCGGCACCGAGAGCAGACCGATCAGGAGATGCTGTTCGATTTCTGCCTCCGCCGGTCAGGTGAGAAGGAGTTCTTCATTCGAAAGGCCATAGGCTGGGCCTTGCGAGAGTACGCCCGCACCCGGCCCGACGAGGTGAGGCGATTCCTCGCCGAACACGGCGACAGACTCTCCGGTCTGAGCCGTCGCGAAGCCGCCAAACATCTGTAGCGGGTCGCTCCGGAAGCGCTCGTTCCCGAGCATTCGGTGGATGAGTCGATCCTGTCGATTCGAGGAAAACCCGGCTGCAGGCGTTTACCGTGGGTCCATGCCTGTGTACATGCGCCTCGGAGAGGTTCCTGCCAAACGTCACACTCAGCTGTGGAGGGACGGGCGGCTGCTGACAGAACAGGTGATGGGGATGGAGGGTTTCTCGGGCAACTACTCGATCCTGTATCACCTCCAAACGCCGTGCCGCGTCATGTCCCTCGGAGGCTTCGTTCCCATCGAGAAGCGGGAATGGGTGCCGGATCAGCACCAGCACCACCTCCTCGACACGGCCGATCTCGCTCCCGAGGGAAGCCTGGTCAGCGGTCGCCGCCTCCTCATGTGGAATGACGACGTCGAGATCTGGTTCTGCCGACCAGCTGACCTGGGAGACGGGTACTACCGGAATGGTGAAGGAGACGAAGTCCTGTTCGTGCATGAGGGTTCGGGAACCGTCGAGTCGATCTTTGGAGACGTGCCCTACCGCGGCGGCGACTACATCGTCATCCCGAGGGGCTGCACCTACCGCCTGGTTGGAGACGGGGCCCACCGCCTCCTGGTGTTCACCAGTCCGGGCCAGATTGAGACCCCCCGGCGTTACCGGAACGAATATGGCAACTTGCTGGAGCATGCTCCCTACTACCACCGGGACATGCACGGGCCGGTCGAGTTGAAAACCCACGACGAACCCGGCGAGTATCGGGTGACGGTCCGGGTTCGCGGTGGTCATCAGACCTACGTCCTCGACTATCACCCTTTCAACGTGGTTGGCTGGGACGGGTTCGTTTATCCGTGGACGTTCAACATCGCCGATTTCGAGCCCAAGTCGGGACGGCTGCATCAACCGCCTCCCGCTCACCAGACTTTCGAGGGACCCGGCTTCGTGATCTGTTCGTTCTGCCCGCGCAAGCTCGAGTGGGATCCGCAGGCAGTTCCGATTCCGTACAACCATTCGAACCTGCAGTCCGACGAGATGATCTACTACGTGTCGGGCAACTTCGAGAGCCGCAAAGGCATCGAGGTCGGCTCGATCACCCTCCACCCTTACGGGATCCCGCACGGCCCCCAGCCGGGCCTGGCCGAAAAGGCTCTGGGTGCAGTCTCCACCCAGGAGTTGGCGGTGATGTGCGACACGTTCAGGCCCCTGCGACTGTCGGAGTTCGTTCGTCCGCTCGACAACCTCGACTACATGTTCAGTTGGTATCGGGCGAGCAACGAAGCCCCGCCCGAACCGGGAACGATTGCCTGAAAGCCGGGCGGAAGTCGGAAGTCGGAAGTCGGAAGTCGAAGGCCCCGAGGCGCAGGCGGCGTGCCAGTTTTGCTTACTTCCGTCTTCCGTCTTCCGCCTTCCGTCTAATTCCCTGCATCCACCTGCCTAGTGTGGCTCTCCATGCAGATCGGGATGGTCGGGCTCGGACGGATGGGTGGGAATCTGGTCCGACGGCTGATGGCCGGCGGACATGAGTGTGTTGCCTTCGATCTCAACCAGTCGGCCGTTGACGAACTGAGCGGCGAGGGGGCGATCGGGGCGCGGTCGATCGACGAGTTGACGTCGCTATTGCGTGCCCCCCGCGTGATCTGGATCATGATCCCGGCCACATTCGTCGACTCGACGATCGCCTCTCTCCGACCCCACCTGGCTGCGGGCGACGTCATCATCGATGGTGGGAACAGCTTCTTCGAGCACGACATCCGTCGAGCCGACGATCTGGCCGGCGGCGGAATCATCTACCTCGATGTCGGCACCAGCGGGGGAGTGCACGGCCTCGAGCGAGGCTTCTGCCTGATGATCGGCGGAGACCGAGCGACCGTTTCGAGGCTCGACCCCATCTGGCAAACCCTCGCACCGGGCATCGAGGCTGCAGCGCGTACGCCGGGCCGGGATGGTCCGGGCCAACCCGGCGAAGAGGGGTACCTTCACTGTGGTCCGGCGGGAGCGGGGCACTTCGTAAAAATGATCCACAACGGGATCGAGTACGGGCTGATGGCTGCCTATGCCGAGGGTCTGGCAGTTCTCGAACGCGCCAATCTGGGAGGAGTCACTCGCCGCAAAGATGCGGAGACGGCCCCCCTCGAGCATCCGGAGCGTTATCAGTTCGACCTCGACGTCGCGGCCGTAGCCGAGGTGTGGCGCCGGGGGAGTGTCATCACCTCATGGCTTCTGGATCTCACCACAGCCGCCTTGCGGTCCGATCCAGAACTGACGAGCTACGCAGGACACGTATCGGACTCCGGCGAAGGACGGTGGGCGGTGCAGACTGCGGTCGACCTCGGCGTGCCGGTCCAGGTAATCGCATCGGCTCTTTGGCAGCGTTTCTCGTCGCGTGACGAAGGGGACTTCGCCGACCGGGCCTTGAGCGCCATGCGCCACCAGTTCGGGGGTCACGCCGAGGCTCCCGCCGGCGGATGACGCAAGCCGACGCGCTCGTTCTGTTCGGGGTTTCCGGGGACCTGGCCCGCAAGAAGCTCTTCCCCGCTCTCTACGACTTGACCGCCAAACGCGACCTCGACATTCCGATCGTCGGCGTGGCGTCGTCGCCCTGGTCCGATGACGACCTCCGCCTCCGAGCCCGGGAGTCTCTGGAAGACGC
>DATEEG010000504.1:0-2697 GCA_035281305.1 Acidimicrobiia bacterium
TTCAGCGCGGTCGTGATCGGGTTGATCGGGGTGAAGTTGCTCGACTCGGGATTGAGGGGATTCGGGACGCAGATGGACGTTGCCATCAACCGCGGCTGGCTCGAGATGTTCCTGGTCGAACCCGTGCGTTGGCGCTTCCTCCCGATCGCCATGTCACAGTGGCCCAACGCCCAGGGGGTCTTCGCCGTGGTAACCATGGCTCTTTTGGGGATCGCCCTCGGGGCCCACTTCGAACTGAGTGGCATCCCCATCGCACTGGCCATCGGGGCGCTGGGGATGATTGCCGGGCTCGCCATCGGAACCATGTCCGCCGCAATAAAGGTCCTTGCCAAGAGCGGTGACCCGGTCCTGCTTCTCTACACGCTGATGGCCCAGTTGTTCTCCGGTGTGTATTTTCCGGTCGAGAACCTCCCCGACGGCATTCGGTGGGTGTCCTACCTGATGCCGCACACTTACGTGATCCAGGGCCTTCGCAAGGCGCTCCTCGCCGACGGCCCGGCCCTGCCCGGTCCTTCTTCACTTTCGATCGTCTTGACCCTCCTCGTCTTTTCGGTCCTGGCCTATCCGCTGGCGATCTGGATCTGGGGAAGGGCGCTGGAGTACGGACGCAAGTTGGGCGTTCTCAGCGGCTATTAGGCGGCGAGGACACTCGAGTCCGACCCCGTCTGCGAGTTCTCCACGTAATAGAGGACTGGGGGGCACCGATGGGGCAGAGAACCGACTTGTGGAGGAGGTCCAGCGATTCGATTCGAGCATCGAACAGATCGTTGTGCGGATGTATGAATCTGAACTCCTGCAATCCCGTCTGGAACTCAGCGGCGTCCGGGTGGTGGCCGCCTGGCATCAAGCTGATCGCCCCGCTCGTTCCGCTGATGCCCGGCGCGGGGTCCTAGAGGCCTTGGGCGTGACCGGGATCGCCCGCCGGTTGGAGGAATTCCTCCGATCGGTGGCGCAGCCGAGAGAGGCGGACCAACCCTTGTCGCCGTCAACTCCAGCCGAGGTCCCGACCGATAAGCTCGTACAGACGTCGATTGTGCCCGGAGAAGTATTCGCTCAACTCTTGCCTGAGTGCCTCACCGATTTGTACAGCACGAGGCGCAGCATTGGCTTTGGGCAGGGTGGGGGTGGCTTCCGAAGCGGTGCGGAGGCCGAGAAAGGAAGCGAGCCCGGTCAGGGCCGTGGTGTCGCCCGCAAAGACCTCTTCGCTCTTGTAAATGGCGATTTGCTCCTTCGGGAACACGGCGAACCACGTCTCGAGCTGCTCGGCATAACGACTCTTTCCGAGGTATGCGAAGCGCAAGTCTTTCTCCGACCTGCGATTGACTCCTCTCAGCCTGGTCTCCTCGGCTTCGATGGCTTCCTGGAACCCGAGAGGTTCAATCCCCTCTCGAACTTTGAGCTGCCAGGCGGAGTGGGCCCGGTCGACGGGGTTTCTCAACAGGACCACGAGCTTGGCGTCCGGCACCGCCACGCGGACCCGGTTGGCGGCGTCGGGGTGAGCGAGATAGTTAGGCGTGGCTTCACCGGTGACTGCCCCGGCGGGGATCGATCGGGTGATGGGGAAGTGCGCCCGGTACCAGGGGAGACCGCGGTGATAGTGGAAGTCGAAGAAGTGCAACTCTTTACGGATTGCGGGCCGGACGTCGGGATGAACTCTCAGATGCTCCCAGAGGGAAGTGGTCCCGCAGCGCGGAGCACCGATCACGATGAAGTCGGGAAGGGAGCGTACCGAGCTCGTCGCCCGACGGAACACCCATTTGGCGTTGCCCGCCACGCGGTCAAGGAGGCTCACCGGCTCTTTACTGTTTCGGGACGTCATTGCACCTTCTCGTCGATCGCTGGAGGTGGGTCCGGGGGCGGACCCGTTTGGCCCTCTGCCAAGTCCAGCAGCCCCAAGTCCAACTTCAAGCTGCTTCGCTCGAATTCCAAGATCTTCCACCCACCGTACATTCCCCCGCTGGTCCCGGCTAACGGGGTTTGCCTGCGTGAAGCCGGGTCGGCTTCGGCCAAGATCCAGGTGTCACAATGGATCGTCGCATGACCACGGCCAATCGTCCCAACCCCAACAGCGGCAAAGTCGACCTGTTCGCCTCCTACGGGCCCGTCGTCGAAATGCGAGACGCCTTTGGATGGCCCTTTTCCGGCGGCTTTGCACCCATATCGCGCTGGTCCTCTCCCAAGGCCGAGTTCTTCCTTTTCGAAGTGCAGCCTGAAGGCAATCGATTCGTGGTCAAAGCCGGTACCAATTGGACGGCCCGCGACCCCGAGTTCGTATTCCAGGAACTCGAACGCCTCAGTGATGTGGTCGCCGGCCTGGACGTCACCGTCCCGAAGCCGCTCGGATGGTTGGCCGACCCACCCCTGGTCGCCATGGAGACTGTCGACGGGGATCAACTCTTCAATCGGGTCATTCCCGATCGTTCGCACCGGGCGTGGGCCGGTGGACTTCCTGGCATCCTGGATCTGGTCGGCAAGTGCGGCCAGGTCCTGGCGGCTTATCACGCAGCTCAGCCGGCGCCAGCCGAGCCCGCGGTCGAATCGGCAATTCGCACCGACCTCCGTCGAGCCGCCGTGAGAGGCCTGGTCAGCCCCAGCGTTGCGGTGGGTCGGGCCAAGGACCTGGTTTCGGCCCGGGGCTTTCGGTTTTCCGCCAACGATTTCCTGGTCGCCGGAGATCGCCTAATCGTGGTTGACCCT
>DATEEG010000505.1:0-7956 GCA_035281305.1 Acidimicrobiia bacterium
TGGATCAGGTTGGCCGGCAGGGACTGGGAGCGATAACCGTCGTAGAAGGCAAGCGCGCTCGAATACGCCGGGACCGGGATCCCAGTCAGCACAGCCCGGGCCACCGTCGCCCGCCACCCTCGCTGGGAACCGGAGATGTTCGCGGCGATGACAGGGTCGAGCATCAGGTTGGCCAGCTCGGGATCACTACGAAAAGCGGCGGTGATCGGATCGAGCAGGGCCGCCCGGATGATGCACCCGGCCCGCCACAGGGGAGCGACGGCGGCCAGGTCGAGATCCCAACCGTGTTCGCGGGACGCGGCCCGGAGGAGCATGAATCCCTGCGCGTAGGAAACGACTTTGGAACCGTAGAGGGCGTCGGCAATGTCGGCCTCCCCGACCTCGCCCCGATCCTCCCGGTTGCCAACGGAAGAAGGTCCTGTCAGCACCCCGGCCGCCGTGACCCTTTCGTCCTTGAGGGAGGACACGATCCGGGCGAAGACCGCTTCGGCGATGAGAGTCAGCGGCTGACCGAGGTCGAGGGCGCTCTCGACCGTCCAACGGCCGGTGCCCTTCTGAGCGGCAGCATCGAGAATGTGGTCGATGAGGGGGCTCCCGTCGTCGTCGAGGCGCCTCAGGATTTGGCTGGTGATCCCGATCAGATAGGACTCGAGCCGGCCCGAGTTGTAGCGGTCGAAGGTATCGGCCATGGACCCGGCCGACATCCCCGACGACCGCAGCAAGTCGTACGCCTCGGCAATCACCTGCATGTCCCCGTATTCGATGCCGTTGTGGACCATCTTCACGAAGTGACCGGATCCGCCCGGTCCGATCCAGTCGCAGCAGGGACTTCCGTCCGGGGCCTTGGCGGCGATCGCCTGCAACATGTCCCGAATTGCCGGCCACGCTGCCGCGCTGCCTCCCGGCATGATCGAAGGTCCGTACCGGGCTCCCTCCTCCCCCCCCGAGATTCCGGCTCCGACCAGGTGGATCCCGCTCGCCGCGGCCCGCTCGATCCGCCGCTCGGTGTCCTTCCAGAAACTATTGCCGCCGTCGATGACAATGTCGCCCGGTTCCAGGATCTCGAGCAGGGTGGCGAGCGTGTCGTCGACCGGAGGGCCCGCCTTGACCATCAGGAGGATTCGGCGCGGTCGGGTCAGGCTCCGGGCGAGGTGGGCCAGATCGGTTGCGACGATCATCGTCGCTGCGCTCTGCTCACGGGCGAACTGCTCGGCAACAGCAGTCGTGCGATTGCTGATAGCAACCCGGTAACCGTGGTCGACCAGGTTGAGGGCCAGGTTCTGGCCCATCACCGCCATTCCCACCACGCCAACGTCTGCCAGATCGTTCGACAGATGATTGGTCAAATGATTGGATTCGGGCACCGGTTGGAGCCTAACCCCGGGGCCGACGAGGGATATTCTCGCCCTATGGCAGTCAATCGTGAAGAGGGCCTCAGTCTGGACGAGAACGGGCCAGCCGGGACTCAGTTGACCGATGGATCAGCGTCGATACTCGGAATCGATATCGGCGGTTCCGGTATCAAGGGAAACCTGGTCGAGCCCAAATCCGGTGCGCTCATGGCGGAGCGGTTCAAGGTCGAGACCCCCCAACCATCCCTCCCCGACGCCGTGGCCTCCGTGGTGGCGAAGGTAGTCGAGCATTTCGAGTATTCCGGTCCCGTGGGATGCACCTTTCCCGCGATCGTCAAAGGCGGCGTGACTCTCAGCGCGGCCAACGTCGACCAAGCCTGGATCGGATGCCACGCCGCCGAGTTGTTCTCGAAAACAACGGGACGCCAGGTGGTCGTCGTCAATGACGCCGACGCGGCCGGGATCGCCGAGATGGCGGTGGGTGCCGGTCGGAATCGGGCCGGGGTGACGTTGCTCCTTACCTTCGGGACGGGAATCGGATCGGCCATGTTCCACGACGGGGTCCTCATCCCTAACACCGAGCTTGGCCATATCCAGTTCGAAGGTCACGAATCGGTCGAGGATTGGGCGGCCGCCAAGGTGAAGGACGACGAGAACCTGTCGTGGAAGGCGTGGGCGGGCCGGGTCAACCGATTGCTCGATCACCTCTCCCAGATCCTTTCACCTGATCTCTTCATCCTCGGTGGAGGGGTGTCCCGGCGCTGGGACAAGTGGGGCGGCTACTTGAAGTTGCCGGTCGAGACGGTTCCGGCCGCCCTGCGCAACGAGGCTGGCATCGTGGGGGCGGCGCTGCTGGCCGCCAGGCAGACCAGCGTTTAGAACGCGGCGAAGACCACCACCACGGTGGGAATTCTTGGATGCCGCTTCATGCCCAGCCCGAGTCGCTCGCCTTCGGTCCAAGCTAGGTGGGGCCGGCCCGGAGGCAAGAGATCAACCGACCCCGTGCGTCGTGTCAACCGATGACGAATTGTTCGAACAGCGGCAACCGGGCGCGGGAGAGGCGGACCTCGAGGACTGATCCGGTTTCCTCGTGCTTCTCGGCCACCACCTCGCCTTCGCGGTGGGCGGCAGCCACGATGTCGGCCCGGGCGTACGGAATCTCGAGGCGGACCAGGGACACGTCCGACACCAGTCTTTCGGACAGGGTTTGGACCAGATGGTCGACGCCAGTTCCTGTTCGGGCCGACACCGGGACCGCGTCGGGGTGGAGGTTCTGGAGCCGGGCGATGGTGCCGGCGTCGACCGCGTCGGTCTTGTTGAGGACGAGTAGTTCGGGGACCTGGCCGGCTCCGATCTGTTCGAGGACTTCGTGCACGGCTGCAATCTGTTCTTCGGGCTCGGCGTCGGAGCTGTCGACCAGGTGCAGCAGCAGGTCGGCGGTCTTGACCTCCTCGAGAGTCGACCGGAAGGCTTCCACCAGGTGGTGGGGGAGGCGGCGGACGAAACCGACCGTGTCCGATATGAGGATGGGGCGGCCGTCCGGCAATTGGAATCTTCGCACCGTGGAGTCGAGCGTGGAGAAGAGTTGGTCCTCGGCCAGAACTCCGGCATCGGTCAAGTGGTTGAGCAACGTGGATTTCCCGGCGTTGGTGTAACCGACCAACGACACCACCGGCACCTCGGATCGGCGTCGGGACTTTGATTGGGTGCGACGAACCTTGTTGACCTCGGCGAGTTCCCGCTCGAGCCGGGAGATCCGGTGCTCGATCCGACGGCGATCGGTTTCCAGCTTGGTTTCGCCCGGTCCGCGACGGGCGCCGATGCCGCCGGTTTGTTGGGAGAGGGTCACTCCTTTGCCGCGCAAGCGCGGCAGGTTGTATCTCAGCAACGCCAATTCGACCTGGATCGCACCAGTGCGACTGTGCGCATGTTGAGCGAAGATGTCGAGTATCAGCGCCTCACGATCGACGACGTCGACTTCAAAAACCTTCTGCAGATTGCGTTGTTGAGCCGGCGTGAGTCTGTTGTCGAACACAACCACGTCGACGTCGGCGGCGCGGGCAACGTCGGCAAGTTCGGCGGCCTTGCCTTTGCCGATATAGAGGGCCGGGTCGAGCGAGCCCCGCTTGACCATCTCGCTGTCGACCGGGTCGGCCCCGGCCGTGTCGACCAGCAACGCCAGTTCGGAGAGCGAGCGTTCCGCTTCGTCTACGTTGGCGCCACCAACGACGACGCCGATCAACAGCGCTCGTTGCCGGGTGATCTGAAGGTCGGTGACCGTGGCGGTCAGGCGCCGCCGCTGGCGGCCGCCGCGCGGTTCTTGCTGAGAGGTCATTGTTCGAAGACAACCGTACGTGTTGCGGGTGACTTACGCGAGTGAATATCGCGGCTCGCCGGCGCGAGATCGCGGCGTCTGCGGGCGGATTTCGTTGTACAGCATCCAAAACGACCCTGGGTCGCGGATCGTGTCACAGGTATTGGCCGTCGCCGGGTACGTGGGAGAGGTCTTCTTCGGCGATGATCTGCGATTCCCGCACTGCCACAACCGGCTGGCCGGTCGGGGGCCAGATGAACCTCCAGGCGCCCGAAGGGACGGCCCAAAACCTCTGACCGGTGTGGACGTCGACCAGGGCAAGCGCGTCGTTGCCGTCCTTGGTGCCAGCCGGCACCAGGAGCCCGGACCGGGTGGTGGACTCTTCCGGGGCCGAGCCTACGCGCCAACCCTGCATGACCTTGTAGCCGTTGTCGCGGTCGTTATTGCTAGATGGCATCCGTCCGGCATTTTCGCAGGTCCGGGCAGGTCCGTGATCGAAAACCGAGGCCGCCTACCGACCGTGTAGGGTGGCCGGAGAATGGCTGAGAGAAGTGGCTTCAGCGAAGCCCTCCACTACCACGAGTTTCCAATCCCGGGCAAGGTAGCCATCAGGCCAACGAAGCCCACTGCCACCCAGAGCGACCTGGGCCTCGCCTATACGCCAGGAGTGGCCGAGCCCTGCCTGGTGATTGCCGATGACCCGGACGCGGCATTTCGATTCACCAACCGCGGCAACCTGGTTGCAGTGGTTTCCAACGGAAGCGCAGTACTGGGCCTGGGAAACATCGGTCCTCTGGCGGGGAAGCCGGTCATGGAGGGCAAGGCGGTCCTCTTCAAGAGGTTCGCCGACATCGATGTGTTCGATCTCGAAATCGACGCTTCGGACCCCGACGACATCATTCGCTTTTGCGAGATGCTCGAACCGACCGTGGGAGGCATAAACCTCGAAGACATCAAGGCACCCGATTGCTTCTACATCGAGTCGGAGCTTCGCAAGCGGCTGCGAATTCCGGTCTTTCACGATGACCAGCACGGAACGGCCATCATCGCGGCAGCCGCGTTTCTCAACGCGGCCGAGTTGATCGACAAGAAAGTCGAAGACATGAAGGTCGTGTTCAGCGGTGCCGGCGCCGCCGGCATTGCCACGGCCAGGTTCTTCGTGGATCTCGGTATCCGCTTCGAGAACATATTGATGGTGGACAGCCACGGCGTCGTGCACCCTGGCCGCGATGATTTGACGGACATCAAGCGAGAGTTCGCCCAAGAAACCAGCGCCCGCACTCTGGCCGACGCGTTGGTCGATGCCGATGCTTTCGTCGGCGTTTCGGTGAGCGGGGCCGTCACCGAGGGGATGGTCAAGGCGATGGCCCGGTCCCCCCTGATTTTTGCTCTCGCCAACCCTGATCCCGAAATCACGTATCACGCCGCCCGGGCCGCCCGTCCCGATGCGCTGGTTGCGACCGGCCGCAGCGACTTCCCCAATCAGGTCAACAACGTTCTCGGGTTTCCGTTCATCTTTCGTGGGGCACTGGATGTCAGGGCCACAGGTGTCAGTGAGGGGATGAAACTCGCCGCCGCCAAAGCCCTGGCCAAGCTCGCTCGAGAGCCCGTGCCCGAGTCGGTCCTCAAGGCTTATCAGGTCGATCGGCTCGGTTTCGGCCCCGACTACTTGATCCCCAAGCCGTTCGACTCCCGGGTGTTGTGGACGGTGGCTCCGGCAGTGGCTGCGGCGGCTACCGCCGAGAGGCTCGCCGGACGCCCTTTGAAGGACGTCGACGAGTACGCCGAGGAACTTCGGTCTCGCTTTCAGGCGTCGCACGGTCTCCTCAGCAACGTCACCTCGGCGGCCCGAAACCGCCCCATGCGCGTCGTCTATCCGCATGGCGACGATCTCCGGATCATGCGCGCCGCACGCCGGGTCAAGGACGAAGGCATCGGTGCTCCGGTCCTCCTGGGAGATGTCGGATTGATCAGGGAGATGGCCGAAGAACTCGGTATCAGCCTCGACGGGATCGAGGTCATCGACCCGGACAACCAGATCGGCATCCTCGACCGTTACGCCGTGACTCTGGAGGAACTGCGTCGACATCGCGGCTTGACTCTCGACGAGGCGCGGGTCCGGGTCCGCGATCACAACATGTTTGCTGCCCTGATGGTGCGCGACGGCACCGCCGATGCGGTCCTGGGCGGCCTTACGACGTTTTACCCCGAAACCATCCGGCCGGCGCTGCAGGTCCTGCCCATGGAAGCCGGACGCACCATCGTCAGCTCCGTCTACGTGGTGGTGGTGAATGGGACCCCCTATTTCTTTTCCGACTGTGCCGTCAACATCGAACCCACCGCCCAGCAGTTGGCCGAGATCGCCGAAGCTGCGGTCGATACGGCAATAGCTCAATTCAACCGCCAGCCCCGCGTCGCTTTCATCACCTATTCGGACTTTGGAAGCGCGAGGGGCGATGAGCCGGAGCGAGTGCGAGAGGCCGTGCGAGAGTTCCAACGACGTCGGCCGGAGATTCCCGCCGACGGCGAAATGCAGGCAGACACCGCAGTCGTGCCCGAGCTGATGAGACAACGTCGTCCGGCCGGCCCCCTTGACCGGGCCGCCAACGTTCTGATCTTCCCGAATCTCACCGCTGCCAACGCTGCCTACAAACTCCTCAATCGCCTAGCCGACGCCGAGGTGATCGGTCCGATCCTGTCTGGACTGGGCAAAGCCGTACACGTTCTGCAACGTGACGCCGAAGTCTCCGACGTAGTGAATTTGACCGCCATCGCGGTGGCCGACGCTCAACGCAAGGCGTCGGTCGGCGCCTGACCGGGCCACGGGTGGACTGCGTTTGGTTCCTCGGGAGCCTGGGTAACCTTGCCTGAATGTCGGTTTCTTTTGGGGACCTTGTCCGTCGCGGCCGCGAAGAAGCCGGTTTGAGCCAGTCCCGCCTTGCCCTGTTGATCGGGAAATCACCCACGACGATCAGGGCCTGGGAGCATGGTCGCACCCACCCGGCCGATCCTGGCGCAGTCGCAGCCCTCGCTGCCGTGCTGGGCCTCGACGAGGCCGAATTGCTCGGCTCGGCCGGCTTCGAAGCACCGGTCGCCTCGACCAGGCCCAGCGCCCGCCAGGAGCTCAACAACCTGGCCACCGAGCGCTCCGAGATGATCGCCTTGGCGCCGATTGCGGTGGCGCCCGCGCACATGAAAGCGGTCAAGCCGGGGTTTTCGAATCCCGATCTGGTGGACTCATCGGTCTCGAAGAAACCGCCGACGATGGACCCGGTAGAGGTCGAACCCGGGTCGAATCCAATCCCGGAGGCAGAAGGCGATGTGAAGCCGGTAACGACAGTTCCCAGCGAGATCCCGGCGACCCCCGTGGAGGTGTCCAAACCGAAGGTGAGAAAGCCGCGGGTGGCCACCAGGATCAGGGAGCCCGAGCCGCGGTCGATCGTCACCCAGCAAGCGGCACCCGGACCAGGACCGGCCGGCATGAATGGCCAGATCGGTTCGAACGGTTACATCACCGGACGCTCCTATCTAGAGGACGAAGCGGAGCAGGATTTCTACCGGCGGCGAGGATTGATCACTGCCCTCGCCCTGGTCTTCATGGTTATCGTGATCTGGTGGGCCCTGGGCCGCACTGGAGGTGCAATTGGGGAGCTCATCGAAAGTCTCGTCGGATCGCTCGACATCTGACGAACCGATCCCCGCGGTGATTGCGTAGGTAGGGCGATGGATTCCGTCCGAATCATGAAGAGGCTGGCCGCCGGTGATTCCGAGGCGGTCAGGGCGCTTTACCAACAGTACGGCCGGGCGGTCTTCAGCGTCTGCCTACGGGCCCTGGGCGATCGCACTCTGGCCGAAGACGCGTCCCAGCAAACATTCCTGCAAGCCTGGCGTGCGGCCGGCACCTTCGACCTGCAAAGAGACCCGGCCCCCTGGCTGTACGCGATTGCCCGCCGGGCCGCTGTTGACGTATATCGCCGGGAACGACGCCATCGGATCGACCGGGCCGACGAGCCGGACATCGTTGCCCTCCCACCGTCCTTCGAGGGTATGTGGGAGGCGTGGGAGGTTCGAAATGCGGTGGATCAACTGACGGCAGACGAGCGCGCTGTCGTCGAGTCGACCTTCTTCCTGGGCCTTACCCACGAAGAGACTGCTGCACGCCTTGGCGTCCCCGTGGGCACCGTCAAGAGTCGGGCCCACCGAGCTCATCGACGCCTGGCCAACCTGCTTTCTCACATTCGGGAGGCGACGGCATGAGATGCGAAGAGGCCCGTGCGGCCATGCTCTCCG
>DATEEG010000506.1:0-2130 GCA_035281305.1 Acidimicrobiia bacterium
GAAGCCGGCCCACCGAGACGGTCTATGTCGAGTCAATCGACGTGGAGGAGTGAGAAAAGTCGTGCGTGGTGCGTTCTGCGTTTTGCGTTCCGAACCCGCGACGGAACGCCACCGACAAAACGCCGCCGCTCCCTGCGCACCACGCACCACGCACCACCTTCGTGATTGACCTTCATGTTCATTCGACGGCCTCTGATGGGTCCGAGTCACCGACCGTGGTGGTTCAACTGGCGGCAGCGGCCGGGCTGAAGGCAATCGCGCTGACCGACCACGACACTCAGTCAGGCGTCGCCGAGGCTCGCGCCGAAGCCGCCCGCGCCGGCGTCGAACTCATCGCGGGAACGGAACTTTCGGTGGAGTGGGCTCAGGGCGCCATGCACATGGTGGTTCTGTTTCTCGAGCCCGGCCCGGGACCCCTCCAGGATCGCCTGGCCGCCCTGCGCAGGGGTCGTTCAGAACGCAACGCTCGCATCGTTGAACGACTCGGTGAGTTGGGTTTGCCGGTCACCGACTCGGAGATCGGCGAGCTCGCCGGCGGCGAATCGGTCGGACGGCCCCACATCGCCGCCGTCATGGTCCAACGCGGATACGTCGAGTCGATCTTCGAGGCGTTCGATCGTTATCTCGCGTGGGGCAAGCCGGCGTACATGGCGAGACCCAGGCTCACACCCGAGGAGGCGATCGGTCTCGCCCTGGAATCGCGGGCCGTTCCGATCATTGCTCATCCCCACACTCTCGGCCTCAACACCTCAGAAGAGGTATCCACGACACTGCGACGGCTCGCCGAAGCGGGACTGGTCGGAATCGAGTGCTATTACCCCCTCTACTCACCATTCGAGCGAGAGGGTTACTCGGCCCTGGCCGCGCGGTTCGGGCTCAAGCCTTCGGGAGGCAGCGACTACCACGGAACGTACAAACCCGACGTCGAACTGGGGATCGGTCGGGGCAACCTCGCCGTGGCCGACGGACTGTTAGATGCCCTGCGGCCGGCCTGAGGCCGCCATCATGTGCCTGTGCAGGAACCCCAACCGCCGGAGGTAGCCGGTGGATCTCCCCGCAAGACCCTGGGTCTTGGTGGGGCTGCCCTGGTGGTCTCGGCCTCGGTCCTGGCGTCCCGATTGCTCGGCCTGCTCCGGGAAACCCTTCTTGCAGCCCTCCTCGGGGTTACGGCTGAAGGTGATGTGTATCGATACGCATTTCTGATTCCCGACCTCATCAACTATTTGCTAGCCGGCGGGTTCCTCTCGATAACACTGATCCCTTTGCTGGCCCGACGGGTCGAGGCCGGAGACGACAACGGGCTTTGGGCCGACTTCAGCACTGTCTTTCGGTTCGTGGGGGTGGCGATTGTCGGATGCACCGCGGTGATGATGGTGTTCGCCGAGCCCCTTGCCCGATTGCTGTTTCCGGCGCTGGAGGCCGCCGATCTGGCCGCGGTCGTCCGCCTCACGAGGATCGTTCTCCCCGCCCAGGTGTTCTTCGTGACCGGATCGCTGTTCATGGCGGCCCAGTACGTGCAGCGGCGATTCCTGTATCCGGCCCTGGCGCCGGTCGTTTACAACCTGGGGATCATCGGCGGGGGTTTGCTCGGCGCCGCCTTTGGTGAGCCGACCCCCGACGCCTTCATCTGGGGCGCCCTGGTCGGAGCGGCTGTTGGCAGCCTGGGGCTGCAATGGTGGGGGGCTCATCAGGCCGGACTCAGGTGGGTCCGGGGGAGGACGGCCGCCCTTCCGGAATACTTCGCCCTGGCTCTTCCACTGATGGTGGGCCAATCGGTGGCAGTCCTCGACGAGCAATTCCCCCGACTGTTCGGCCCGATGGTCGGAACCGGCGCCGCCACCTCCCTGTCTCTAGCAAGGATGCTCAACATGCTGGCGGTGGGCATGATCGCCCAAGCCGCGGCGGTGGCAAGCTATCCGTTCCTGGCGAGGCTGGCAGCGGGACCCAAGGCGAAGGAAGTCGACACTGTCACGATTCGTTCGCTCCGCACGACGGTCGCAGTGGGACTCTTCGCCGCGGCCCTTTTCTGGGCCGCCAGCGGGCCCCTCGTCCGGATCGCTTACCAATGGGGCGCGTTTGACGAGGGAGCAGCTGAGGTGGTTGCCGGACTCCTCTCGATCTTCGCCCTTT
>DATEEG010000507.1:0-5610 GCA_035281305.1 Acidimicrobiia bacterium
TGATCGGTGCTTGCGCCTTCAATCAGTTCGGTCCGTGGCGCGACGAAAGTGGTCAGCCCCTCGAGGGCAGCCAGGTACTGCAGTACAAGGGTTTCGAGGAGTGCGGTCACGAGGACGTCGTGTTCATTTCATTCTTCGGGCGGATGTATGCCCAGGACGACGACGGCGTGCTCGGTGAACTCATCAGCGAGGATGGGGACGTCCTGACGTTCGCCATTCTCGCCGAGGTTCCGGACGGGGTCGTCGCCCGTGGCCTGACCCTCGGCGACCGGGAGATCTACTTCGCGGACGCCACTCTCGACGAGTACCTGTACATCCATCGAAATGATGAGGGGCGGACCGAGCGATGGCCCCGGGCCGAGATCGATTGTGATCGGCGGGGAGGCTTCGAAGCGGACCAGGCCGCTCGCTCTGGCACAGACGACGGCTCGGGGTAGGATTACATCGAGCACGGGCGACCTCGATCAACGGGCGGCCGAGGCTTGATAGCCCCACCTGTCCACCGCTTGAGTTCCCCCTACCGGATCGGAGGGGAGAGAGGAGCGACATCATGTCCTCGAGTGCTGCCCCGCCCGAGATGCGGCCCAAGGTCACCACCCCCCAGATCCGCGACCGCAAAGGCGGTCCCAAATTGACGATGGTGACGGCGTACGACTATCCGTCAGCCCGCATCGCCGACGAAGCCGGGGTCGACATGATCCTCGTGGGCGATTCGGTGGCCAACGTAGTTCACGGTCACGAGACCACCCTCGACATCGATCTCGACACGATGGTCCTCCACACCGCCGCGGTTGCCCGCGCCAAGCCCAGGGCGATGGTCATCGGCGATCTCCCCTGGTTGAGCTACCACGTGTCGGTCGAGGACACCATCCGCAATGCCGGTCGCCTGGTCAGGGAAGGTGGCGCCGAGGCGGTCAAACTGGAAGGCGGCCGCAAGAGAATCCCGATGGTGTCGGCGCTGGTCGACACCGAAATCCCGGTGATGGGTCATATCGGGCTGACTCCGCAGTCGGTGCATGCCATGGGCGGATACCGGGTGCAGGGAAAGATGGTCGAAGAGGCGCGGAATCTCATCGCTGATGCCCACGCCCTGGAAGAGGCGGGGATTTTTGCCGTTGTCCTGGAAGGTGTGCCGGATCTGGTGGCTGACATCATCACCAAGGAGTTGTCGATCCCTACGATCGGGATCGGGGCCGGGCCGGGGACCGATGGCCAGGTTCTGGTTTATCACGATGTCCTCGGGCTGACCTACGGTCGCCAGCCGCGTTTCGTGCGCCGCTTCGCCGACCTCCATGGAGAAGCCGTCAAAGGAATCGCGGCCTTTCGGTCGGCGGTCGAGTCGGGAGAATTCCCCAATGAGGCCGAGACCTATCACCTCGACGGCGAGGTAGCCGACGTTCTACTCAAGGAGTCCCGATCCGACTGAAGGTCGGGTCCCTGCTGCTGATGGTGGCCTGCTCGACTACCGGGCAGGCCGCTGACGTTTCGTCGACGTCGACGCCAGGTTCGTCAACCACCACGGTCACGGTCCCGCTGACCACGACGTCAGCCGCGGCCTCGTCGACGTCGGCTTCCACGACCACGACTCTCGTTTCCACCACAACGGTGCCATCGACTGCGACCACCATGGCTGTCGACAAGGGGGACCTGGTCGGGTGGGACGTCGCCGTGATCACAGTGGGCGCGCAACGGCTGATGGTTGCAATCGCCGATGATCCCGGTGAGCGGGCCCAGGGTTTGATTGGGGTCGAAGAGTTGGGTGACCTCGACGGCATGTTGTTCGTGTTCTCCCAGGAGGCCCTCGGCGGTTTCTGGATGAAAGGGACTCTCATTCCCCTCGACATCGCCTTCTTCGACGACGAGCGAACGTTCGTCGACACCTTGAGCATGGTCCCGTGCGCCGCCGACCCGTGTCCTTCCTACGTTCCCGAGGCCCCCTACTCGTGGGCCCTGGAAACCCCGGCCGGCACGTTGCCCCCGCTGTCCGAAGGAACCCACCTGTCGGTCGAGGGATGAAGCCGTGTTCGGAAGTCGGTCAGAGATCGAGTGTCGGCACTGCGCCAGCCGAGACCAGGTGACCGATTTTCGTCTGGCGTCTGGCGTCTGGCGTCTGACTACAATTCAACCCACATTGCGGCCCACAGCCCCCTTTCGAGGGTTCGCTGGCCGCCTACACCCTGCTCCGTCAACCCGCAACGCGGGACCGGGGCCTGCCACCGGTCTTTCGACTCGGCGGTTGTCCATAGGAGGAAAAGCATGCGCACCTACGAGGTGATGACGATTCATCGCCCCGAGTTGGATGAGAACGACTTCCACAGCCGTGTCGACGGCGTCGTTAGCTATCTCACTGACCGGGGAGCCACCATTACCGGCAAGGACATCTGGGGCAAGCGGCGTTTTGCCTATGAGATCAATCACATGAACGAGGGCTACTACTCCGTCGTCACGTTTTCGGCTTCACCCGAAGCGATCGCCGAACTGGATCGGATGCTGTCCCTGGCCGACGAGGTAATTCGTCACAAGATCGTTCGGCCCGGCGAGTGAGACTTGTCCAGCACAGGTCCATTGAAATGTCCCAGGCAAACCCCATAGTGGACCCTGAATGGATCGGATCGTTACGGAGGGCGGGAAGGAGAACTGATGTCAACCAATAGCGTCGTACTCGTGGGGAACCTGGTGGAAGACCCCGAACTCCGGTTCACCCCATCCGGGGTGCCGATGGCCAAACTCCGATTCGCCGTCAATCGCCGCTGGCGAGACCAGGGTGGTGACTGGCAAGAGGAAACCAGCTATTTCGGCGGCACCCTGTGGCGCGACCATGCCGAGAACGCGGCCGAAAGCCTCCACAAGGGCGCCCGGGTGATAGTCGTCGGCCGTCTCGAGCAGCGTTCCTGGGAGACCCAGGAGGGCGAGAAGCGTTCGGTAGTCGAAGTGAACATCGAGGAGATCGGTCCCAGTCTGCGGTGGGCCACGGCCAGCGTCAATAAGACCACCAAATCGGGAGGCGGCGACTTCGCCCCGAGTTCCGTCCCGCCGGGCCCGGTGGCCCGTGAGGACTACGGCCCCGACGAAGCCCCGTTTTGATCAACAACTAGGAGACTGAAAAACCATGGCTCGTGCCACCAACCTCGATCGCAAACAAAAGAAACGCCGCCCCGAATCCCAATTCCGGAGGATGAAGAAGCGCGTCTGCTACTTCTGCCAGGAACGGATCGAGTTCGTGGACTGGAAGGACGTCGCCCTCCTTCGCAAGTACATGTCCGACCGGGCCAAGATCCGCTCCCGCCGGGTGACCGGCAACTGCCCGCGCCACCAGCGCGAGGTGGCCGTGGCCATCAAGAACGCCCGGGAGATGGCTCTGCTCGGATACATGGGGCGGTCATGAAGGTCGTTCTCACCGCCGATGTCGCCGATCTCGGCGAGCGCGGGTCCATCGTCGATGTGTCTGACGGCTATGCCCGCAACTATTTGCTTCCCCGCAAGCTCGCCGCCAAGGCCACGGCCGGCAACGTCGAGGCGGCGGAGAAGGCAACCGCAAGCCGGATGGCAGCCGAACGCAAGACGCGTGAGGATGCCCAGAAGCTGGCGACCGGTCTGACCGGGACCCGCGTGGTGCTCGCGGCCCAGGCTGGCGATGAAGGTCGCCTGTACGGATCGGTCACCGTCAGCGACGTCGTCGAAGGAATCCGAAAATTCACCGGAATCGAGATCGAGCGCAAGCATGTCGACCTTCCGGAGCCGATCAAGGAAATAGGCCTCCATCAGGTTCAAATCCGCCTTCATCCGGACGTCGAGTTTCCGGTGACAATCGACGTCATCCCCGCTTAAAAACCCGCGACCCAGGGTCGTTTTCGTCGCTGGACGACGAAAACGACCCACAGACGCCGGGGCCACGCCCGCGAAAACCCACCTGAAGGTGGGTTTTCCCGTTCCCGGGTTCAGGCTCTAAGTTGGTGGCACTTCCCCCTGGTCTGTCGGTGAGGCAGACGCGTCCTTCAGGAGAACCCGGTTCGAACCGAGGGCGCCCGAAAAAGTGTCACACCCGCCCCCCAGGATGAGGAACCAATGACCTCGACGCTCGACCGCCCGACCGATCGCTCGACGTTTCGAGTGCCTCCGCACTCCCGGGAGGCCGAGGAGTCGGTGTTGGGGGCCGTGCTGCTTTCGGACGTGGCCGCCAACGAGGTGATGGACAAGCTGATTCCGGAGGACTTCTATGTCCCGGCCCATCAGAGCATCTTTGAGGCAATTCTCACCCTCTACAACACCAACCAGCCGCTCGACGCGGTCACCGTGTCGGAGGAACTGCGGCGTCGGGCCGCCCTCGACAAGGTTGGCGGGATCGGCTACCTCACCAGGCTGCTGGATGTGGTCCCCACCGCGTCGAATATCGAGTACTACGCCAACATCGTCGAAGAGCACGGCCTCCGGCGATCGCTGATCAAGGCCGGCGGAGCCGTCACCGACCTCGCCTTCCGCACCGAAGACGAGATCGCCGGGGTCATGGACCGCGCCGAGCAGCAGATCTTGGGAGTGGCCGAAAAGAGGGCCAGCCAGGACATGCTCGAGGTCGGGCCCCTCTTTCAGGAGGTAATCGAGCACATCGAGACGCTCGAAGCCAACGGTTCGGACATCACAGGCCTGGCGACCGGATTCCGCGACCTCGACAAGATGCTCGCGGGACTGCAACCAGCCAACCTCGTCGTGATCGCAGCCCGGCCTTCCATGGGCAAGTCGGCTTTGACGCTCAACATCGCCACCAACGCCGCGGTCCTCGGCAAGGTAATCGCCTTGTTCAGTTTGGAAATGGCCAAGGAGGAGGTCGTGCAGCGCATCCTCTGCTCGGTGGGCCGGGTGGATTCGGGGAAGCTTCGTTCCGGCCAGCTTGGTGCTCAGAATTGGGACCGGGTGGTGGCAGCCGCGGGCCGGATGTACAAGGCACCGATCTTCATCGACGACTCGTCGGTCGTCACCGTCACCGACATCCGGGCCAAGTGCCGCCGATTGCAGCGGGCCCGGGGCCTCGACCTCGTGGTCGTCGACTACCTCCAACTCATGCAAGGTTCCAACAGGGAAAACCGTCAGCAGGAAATAGCGGAGATCAGCCGGGGCCTCAAGAACCTCGCCAGTGAGCTCAGGGTGCCGATCATTGCGGTGTCCCAACTCAACCGTTCGGTCGAGCAACGAGAGGATCGGCGCCCCCGCCTGTCCGACCTCAGGGAGAGCGGCGCCCTCGAGCAGGACTCGGACGTGGTGATGTTCATCTACCGCCACGAGTACTACCACCCCGACGACCTCGACAAGAAGGGGATGGCGGAGGTCATCATCGCCAAGCACCGGGCAGGAGCCACGGGCTCCGTCGACATGACTTTCCTCCCCGACTTCACACGCTTTGCCGACCTCGGCCGCGATCAGAACTGATGTGGCAAAGCTGATGTGGCCATCATCCATCTGGAAAACTTGATCGACCCGCGGGTCTCCGGTCGCTCGATCGTCGTTCGGCCCGGCCAACCGGTGCCGGATCCTTGGGAGGAGTGCGAGCGGATCGAGGTGGCCATGGTCAGCGCCGCTGTGGCCGATGCGTTGGGTCACTCCTGGCGGACTCGCCAG
>DATEEG010000508.1:0-2823 GCA_035281305.1 Acidimicrobiia bacterium
GTGGGAATCGGGAAGCAGGCCTTCTACTCCCAGATCGAACTTGATCAGCACGGGGCCTACGAGCACACGAAGTCGGTCATGATCGCCAACGCGGCTTTGGGCGATGCCCAGGAAGGCATGTCCGCCTTTCTCGAAAAGCGCAGGCCCGAATGGAAGAACCGGTGACGATTCCCCGGCCCGACCCGACCTCCGTCACCCAACTGACCCCGTTGCTGTTGCTGGAGCGGGCGGCAGATGTCTTTCACGACAAGGTCGCGATCATCTACCGCGATCGTCAACTCACCTATCGCGAGTTCAAATCGACGACCACAGTGGTCGGGCAGGCTTTGCTTGCGTCGGGTATCACGCCCGGTGACCGCGTTGCTTATTTGATGCCGAACCTGCCGGAGATGCTGATCGCACATTCGGCGGTGCCTCTGATCGGGGCTGTGCTGGTCGCGATCAACACCCGCCTGGCTGGATCGGAGATCGCATACATCCTCGGACATTCCGGGGCCTCGATGCTGATCGTCGATTCGGAGTTGTATCCCGTGATCGCGCCCCACCTGGCAGACCTGGCCGATCTCCACGAAGTGGTGGTTGCCGACGATATCGGGGCCGGCCTTCCCGACGGCGCCACCTCCTACGACGAGTTTCTCAGCAGGGGGACCGACGAGAGCCTCGCCTATCGGGTCGACGACGAGCACCGTCCGATCTCGATCAACTACACGTCGGGGACAACCGGACGTCCCAAGGGAGTGGTCTATACCCATCGCGGCGCCTACCTCAACGCGCTCGCCGAACTGATCCACTCCCGCCACCACCACGGCTCTGTATATCTATGGACCTTGCCGATGTTCCATTGCAACGGCTGGTGCACCACCTGGGCGATCAGCGGCATCGGCGGTACCAACGTGTGTCTGCGCGCGGTCGACCCCGGCGTGGTCTGGGATCTCATCGAGAAACAGGGCGTGACCCATCTCAACGCCGCTCCGACGGTGTTGATCTCCCTTGCCAATCACCCCGCAGCCCGCTCTTTCGGCCACGCCTTCACTGTCACGACTGCTGGAGCGCCCCCGAGTCCGACGATCATCGGTCAGATGACCGACCTGGGAGCCGATGTCGTCCACGTCTACGGCCTCACCGAAACATACGGCCCCTACACCGTATGCGAATATCAAGAGAGTTGGGAGGCGAACCAGGAACAGACGGTGCGACTGCTCGCCCGTCAGGGAGTCGCGTACCTCGGGGCCGATCCAATTCGGGTGGTCGATGAGGAGATGCGCGACGTTGCCCGGGACGGTGCCACGATGGGCGAGGTCGTCATGCGGGGCAACAACGTCATGGCCGGCTACTACGACGACCCCGATGCGACCGAGCGTGCTTTCCGGGGTGGCTGGTTCCATTCGGGAGACCTGGCCGTGTGGCACCCGGACGGCTATATCGAACTACGCGATAGGGCGAAAGACATAATCATCTCGGGTGGCGAGAACATCTCGACCATCGAGATCGAACAGGCTGTCGCCAGTCATCCTTCGGTACTCGAGTGCGCCGTGGTGGCGATGCCCCACGAACACTGGGGGGAGCGGCCCCAAGCGTTCGTGGTCCTCAAGCCCGGGGCCACGACGGCCCCGGCCGAGATCATCGACCACGTCAAGTCACGACTCGCCAAGTTCAAGGCGCCCGATATCGTCGATATCGTCGAGTCTCTTCCCAAGACGTCGACGGGCAAGATCCAGAAGTACGTCCTCCGCGAAAAGGTGTGGGCGGGACGCGACACGAGGATCAACTAATCGGCATATCGGGGTTGCGCGGAGGCTGGCGCCACACCTGTTACCCTGACCTTCCGTGACAAAGTATGTGTTCGTCACGGGTGGGGTCGTCTCCTCGCTCGGCAAAGGCATCACCGCTGCATCTCTGGGCCGCCTTCTTCGCTCTCGGGGTCTCCGCGTAGTCAACCAAAAGCTCGACCCCTACATCAACGTCGACCCGGGCACGATGAATCCGTTCCAGCACGGCGAGGTGTTCGTTACCGACGACGGGGGAGAGACCGACCTCGACCTCGGCCACTATGAGCGATTCACCGGCGAGAACCTTCGTCGAACCTCCAATGTCACCGCGGGTTCGGTCTACTTGTCGGTGATCCAGAAGGAGCGGCGCGGGGATTACCTCGGGGATACCGTCCAGGTGATTCCTCACATCACCAATGAGATCAAATCGCGGATCAGGAAGGTCGGCGGCGACGATGTCGATGTCGTCATCACGGAAGTCGGCGGGACCGTCGGCGACATCGAGAGCCTGCCCTTCCTGGAAGCGATTCGCCAGTTCGGCAACGATGTCGGACGGGCCTCGGTGCTGTTCATCCACGTCACCCTCGTTCCTTACATCGCATCTTCCGAGGAGCTGAAAACCAAGCCGACGCAGCACTCGGTGGCTGAATTGCGAAGCCATGGAATCCATCCCGACGTCATCGTGGTCCGCTCCGACCGCGCCATCGACGACCAGGTCAGACGAAAGATCTCCCTGTTTTGCGACGTGGTCCCCAAGGCGGTGATCGCCGCTCCCGACGCCAACGACATCTACGAGGTCCCGTTGATTCTCAGGCAGGGCGGCCTCGACGCCGTGGTGTGTGATCGCCTCGGGATCGCCACCGGGCCTTCCGACATGACCCGCTGGAAGGAAATGGTCGAGCGCGCGGCAGCGGCCACCAAGCCGGTGACGATCGGCATCGTCGGAAAGTACGTAGATCTGCCCGACGCCTACCTGTCGGTGGTCGAGTCTCTCCGGCACGGGGCTGCCTACCACGGGCGCCGGCTCGATCTGCGTTGGATCCCATCCGAAGAA
>DATEEG010000509.1:0-3757 GCA_035281305.1 Acidimicrobiia bacterium
CCGGCTCGCCTACTCGGGCGTCGACCCGAACATCTATCTATTGCCCGTCGAGGGCAACGGGGAGGGGCTGACGCTGGCGGGAACCCGGGCCAACGTGTTCTCGTTGACCTTTGTCGGCTCGAGACACCTCTTGTCTTTCGGAGAGGACGCCCTGATGTGGGACGTATCACCTGAGGGGCCGAGCCAGCTCGATGGCGTCAGGCTTTCGGAACGGCACTATGGCTTCCAGATCTCACCCGATGCGCGGCTCTTGAGCTACTTCACCCTGAGTGACGGAGGCTCCGAGCCATGGAACGGGTTGCGCCTGGTCGATCTCCAAAATGAACAAGAAGTCCTGGCGGTTGCAGGAGAGGTCATGACGGACCTTGTGGGTTATCGACAGGCGAGCCCGGATTTGACCATGGTCGGCTCGCTGACACACGACGGCGTCTCGACGGTAAGACGGCTGCCCTCGTGGGACGTCGTGCGCCGATTCGACGATTGCCGGGCTCCCCTGGCGATCAGCCCGGACAACCGGCGCGTCTTGCTGACCGGTTGGGTATGTGCCGCGGAGGCGCCTCCCGATGTCTTCGTCGATAGCGAAGTAATCGACCTCGACACCGGCGAGACCATTCTCGCCCTCCCATATCGGGCGATCTGGTCGGCCGCTTTCAATCCGGCCGGACTCTTCGAGACAGGAAGCTATTTGATCACCTCCGATCAATCGACGGTGGAGGTGTGGGACATGGTCACCCAGCAGTCGATTGGACGCTTCGGCGCGTCCGACCTGGGCGATGTAGGGCTTGTTCTGGGCGTGGCCTTTGACCCCACCGGTCGTTTTGTCATTGGTGGGTCAACCGGTGGCACCGTCTGGGCCTTGAATATGGAGCAAGTCGTCGGCGGCGCCGACCTGCTTGACGCCCTCGTGTTTAAAGAACAGGCGCACACCGGTGCTGTGCCGGTTCCCGCGTTGAGTGCCGACGGGGTCGTGGCGACAGCGGGATTCGATGGGGTGGCGCGTCTATGGGATCTCGATTCAGGGAATCTCCTCCTGGAGTTCGAGCCCGACCTTGGAACCCCACTCGTACGATTCTCTCCGGACGGGAGCCACCTCCTCTATCCCCACGGACTCAGCATCCGCCGTTTGCCTGTCGATCCCCACGAGCTACGCGCCCTGGCCGCGAAGCTGCTCACTCGAGACTTTCTCCCCGACGAGTGCGCCCGTTATGCACAAAAGGCACGATGTGACTTGTTGGCCGGCTGAGAGGAGTCTCGCGGACTCGGCTGGGATTCCTGCCACCGAAGCTGCAAAGTCGGGCCGGGAACGAGACTAGATAACTGAGCGCTCCCTCCCGGTGATGGTGACGGACCTGGTTCCCAAACGAGCGGCCTTCGGTCTAAAGAAACCGAACGTCAGTGGATTGACAACCAGTGGCCCGGCTCTCCAGGATCCCTTTCAGGGTTTCCAGTTCGGCCTGCTCGGTCTTCCGAAGTTCTCCGCGGACCAATGGCTCCAGCAGCTTTCGCAATCCCTTCAGGGTGACCTGCCCGGCGGCCTGCACGCGGGTGGAATCCGGTCCCAGCGGCTCGAACCCGAACATCCCGTCCCAGACGATCGGCGACGCCGAAACAGTCTTGAAGGTCCAGTTCCGATCCTGCTCCCACTCGATTGTCTCGAAGTCGATCTGTGACTTCAACGGCCCTTT
Source organism: Acidimicrobiia bacterium (assembly GCA_035281305.1). GTDB lineage: Bacteria > Actinomycetota > Acidimicrobiia > Spongiisociales > ZC4RG35 > DATEEG01. The sequence continues at coordinate 1,686 of DATEEG010000509.1, forward strand.
GCCCATCTCGAGTTGCAGTCGGCTGCCCAACCCGGCCGGTCCGTCCGACAGCCGTTTCACTTTGGTGACATCGGACCACCGTGGGAAGTTCTCGAAGGTCGTGGCGAAATCGAATACTTCGGCGACCGGACGGTCGATGACGATCTCACCTTTGTAGGTGATCATGACGCTCTCCTTCATGGGGGACGACCCCAGCGTCACCGAAACCGCCCCTCGAAGCATGGGGAGGATTACCTCTTTGGCTTCCCGATTCCTCGAATAGGTAGTTCTCCCGATGCTGGCGGAACGCATGTCGGGCAGGCTGTCGGTCATGAGCAAGGCATCGAGTTCATCCGCGATCGCGGCCGGCACGTTTCTCATCGCGGACATTTCCGGCTACACGGAATATCTGGCCGGTGCCGACCTCGATCATGCGCCGGCTATCGCCACCGATCTCCTCACCCGGGTGGTCGATGCGATGCGGGTTGTCTTCTCGGTCGACAAAGTGGAAGGCGATGCCGTCTTCGCGTACTCCTGCGAGCCCGACCTGACCGGCGACCGGTTGCTCGATGTGGTCGACGGGACCTATGCAGCCTTCCGCCGCCGGCTGCTCAGCGTCGGACAGGCGACCTCGTGCGGGTGTCCGGCGTGCGGCATGGCTCCCGGGCTCGACCTGAAGCTGATTGCACACAGCGGGGTTTTCAGCCGCCAGCGGATCGCAGGTCGTACCGAACTCGTGGGCAGGGATGTGATCATTGCCCACCGTCTGCTCAAGAACACCCTGGGATTCGCGGGAGTTGGCTCCGGCTACGTGCTCATGACCGACGCCTGCGTGCAGTCCCTGGCGATCGACCCGGCCGGAGCCGGCTCGACGCCCCACAGCGAGCACTACCCCCACCTGGGTGACATCAGGGCGTGGGTAGAAAACCTCCAGAAGCGTCTCGATGATCGTCCCGCCTGGAAGAGCCCGACCGCCGCGTTCTACGAGGCCCGGTACCTGATGGCGAGCCCGGCGGCCGACGTCTGGAACTCACTTGCCCCCGGACGCAGCAACTCGTGTGTCACCAGTCGCCTCTCGACAATCCACGAGGTAATCGAGTGGAGACCCTTCGAACGGCTGGTAGTCGAGGTCAAGGCGCCCGAGGCCGACCTTGTGCACGAGGTGATGCTCGATCAGCAAGGCGACGTCACCCTGGCGACAGTCAGATGGTACCGGCGACGCCGTCGGCCCAACGCCCCTTCGTGGAAGGAAATCGAATCACGTCTCGCCCAAATCACTTCAGCCAGCCTCGACGAAACCCGGGACCGGCTCGCCCGAGCCGGCTGATCCATGGAGCCTTCGGGGAGTCACCATCCCCGATAGAGTCGATCCGGATGCAGCCGCTACCGGTTGACGTCGAGCGTGGTTTCGCGGCGCTTCATGCCGGCGATTGGCAGAACGCCAGGTCGGTGTTTGAAGCGACGCTCCTGGACGGCGAAACCGCCGAGGCTCTCGAAGGTTTGTCACAAGTGTGGTGGTGGACCGGCGACGAGGACAAGGCGCTGGCCTTGCGTCAGAAGGCCCATACGGCCTTCCGCCGGCGGGGTGATCGAGTCCGAGCCCTGCGTTGTGCACTGTGGGTATCCGACGAATACCGCAACGTTCTTGGCGACCAGGCCGCGTCGAACGGTTGGTTCACTCGGGCTCAGAGAATGCTCGATGATCCGTCGACGGCGCCAGCGGCCGGGTGGGTGGCGTTGGCCAGGGCGGCCCGGACGACCGATCCGATCACCGCCGAAGCCCAGGCCCGACTCGCGCTGTCCGAAGCGGAGCGATGGTCAGACACTGATTTGGAGGCGTACGCATTGGCCCGGCTCGGTCTGGCCCGGCTAACCCAGGGTGCCGTGAAGGAGGGACTATCGCATCTCGACGAGGCGATGGCCCTCGCCACCTCGCTCGACGACCCGGTGCTAACCGGGGACACGGCCTGTTCGGTGATGCAAGCCGCCGAAATGATTGGCGACATGTCCCCTTTCATGGGCTGGGCTTCGTTGATTCAGCGACATATGGTCGAACTTGGGCACAGCGGCCTGATTGCCTCTTGCGGCACCTG
>DATEEG010000510.1:0-2965 GCA_035281305.1 Acidimicrobiia bacterium
CGGGCAGGGCGGCAAAGGCTTCGTCAGTTGGCGCGAAGACCGTGAACGGGCCGGCACCCTGCAGGGTGTCGACGAGTCCGGCCGCCTCGACCGCGGTCAGGAGGGTCGAGAAGCTCCCTGCCTCGGTGGCCACTCCGACAATGTCGGCCAACTCGGCCTCCATCGCCGCGGTCGTGGTGGTGGTGGAGGGAGCCGAAGTGGTAACTGTGGTCGATGTGGCGGTCCCACCGCAGGCCGCTGCCACTAGGGCGACAGCGATCAACAGGAGAATTGCGGAACGTTTCATGTGCTTTCCTTTCATTTGAGAAGCAAGCAGTAGTTTTAGTACTAAATATGTCCTTCGTCAAGTCGCCGGGCAAAACAGATGGGAAGGAGAGGTGTCCAGACCGCTAGCTCGAGTCGGTTTCGGATACTCGAAGGCAATGGCCAAGGGAGCCGGAATCTAAAACCGAATAGCCCGTGTTTAGAGTCGGAGATCAAGCGGTGATCGACCCGGGATCAACCGGCCTGCAGAGGAAGGAATACCGATGGGTGGCGATATCAAGCTCTCCGGCCCTGATCTGACCGAAGATGGGATTGCGTCCAGCGACATCGGAAGCGAGGTTCCCGCCGTAGGGCATGTGGATGGGAAACCGGTGATCCTCCTCCGCACCAAGGCTGGCCTGCGAGCCGTCGGCGGTCGCTGCTCCCATTACGGGGCGGCCCTCGGTGACGGCCTTGCAGATGGCGAGCGGATCCATTGCCCCTGGCATCACGCCATCTTCGACCTTGCCACCGGCGAAGCTTCCGGAGCTCCCGCCCTAGACCCGATACCCGTTTATCAGACGACCGAACGCGACGGTCGGGTCTACGTGAACGGCCCGATCGACCCCGACAAAGAGGTGCGCATACCGCTATTTAGTCCCGAATCGGTGGTGATCATCGGGGCGGGGGCGGCGGGCGCCACCGCCGCCGAAGCGCTGCGTCGATATGGCTACGCAGGCCCGATCACGCTCATAGGTGATGAACCTCCGGTCGATCGCCCCAACCTCTCGAAGGACTTTCTGGCCGGAACCGCTCCTGAAGAATGGATGCCCCTGAGGGGCCCTGACTTCTACGAGAAGAACGACATACAACTCATCGGCGATGCCCGCGTTGTCGGCTTTGATGCCGGGGCTCGAGAAGTGAGACTCGAGGACGGGCGCCGGCTCTCATACGGGGAACTGCTATTGGCCCCAGGGGCGGAACCCCAGCGCCTCTCCGTGACCGGAGCGGACCTGGCCCACGTTCACTATTTGAGATCGTTCGAGGACAGCCGCCGGATCATCGCGCAGCTGGGCGCTGCCAAGAACGCGGTCATCGTCGGCGCCGGATTCATCGGGCTCGAGGTCGCCGCTTCTCTCCGACAGCGTGGCCTCGAGGTGGCTGTCGCCCATCCCGACGAGGTTCCCCTCGCCCATGCGGTCGGTGAGACATTGGGACGGTTCGCACTCGCCCTGCACCGGGAACACGGTGTCGTATTTCACCTTGGGCGCACCGTCGCCGAAATCAGAGAGCAGGAAGTCGTCCTCGACGACGGTACGACGATCCCGGCCGACCTGGTGGTCGTCGGGATCGGTGTTATTCCCCGCGTCGACCTGGCGGAGGGGGCCGGGCTCGCGGTGGACGACGGGATCGTGGTCGACGACCGGCTGCGTACCTCCGATCCGCACGTCTGGGCCGCCGGTGATGCTGCTCGCTATCCCGACCCCAGGGTCGGAATGGTCCGCGTCGAACACTGGGTCCTGGCACAACGACAGGGTCAAGCGGTCGCCCGCAATATGCTCGGGCACGACCTCGCCTTCGACGACCCACCGTTCTTCTGGAGCCAGCACTACGACGTTCCTATCAACATGACCGGAACCGCCGAGGGCTTCGATGAAGAAGTCGTCGTCGGCAACGCCAACGACCGAGATGTGCTGGTCGGGTATCGGAAGGGTGGTGTTACACGGGCTGTCGCCTCGATCTACCGCGACCGTGAGAGTCTCCGGGCCGAGCAAGCTCTTGCCTCCGATGACCAGACGGCCCTGGCGAGGCTTCTCAGGGAATAGAGGCGACCTCACCTGGGGCAGCGGGGGGCGGGCCCGAAAACAATCGGAAACCAGAGGTCGCAATCACTTGTCGGCCGCCGACTCGGGCTCAGAGGCAGAAGCCGTCGTCCGTTACCCCGCGGCTGCAGATGAAGGTGCGTTCGACGTTGGGGAGCACAAAACCCTCGCCACCCCCGGCCGGATCGCCGAAGACGTGAAGCCTCACTCCGCCGAGGGCGTCGTCGCCGAGTCCGACTACGTCGTAAGTGACCTCACCAAGGTCTCCCACCGTCGGAGCCACCGACATCACGATTCGCGAAGGCGGCTCCTCGGAAGACATCGCTTCGGCGACGATCAGACCCAGGTCCATCATCGTTTCGGCTCCGGGCGTTTCGCCGAGGGTTTCGATCACTTCGGCGGTGGCGTCATCGGTCAGACCGAGGTATCCCACGAATGCACTCGACACCCAACCGGTCACGCCCTCGACCTCGACCTCGAACCAGATCGACTGCGGGAGGGAGCGTGCTCGACCCGTGCCGATCAGGCCGGTCGCGGTCGGCTCCAGCTCTGCGACGACAGCGGAGTCGGTACCGGGGGCGGCGCGAACATTGAGAACGTCGTCGTGAGCCACACCGACGACCGCAACTTCGTCACCGGCGGCCGGCCCGAAGTCAATCGGCTCACCGGGGAGGTCGTCTTCGGACGTAGTCGTAGTCGGGGCCGTGCTAGTCGTCGTCGAGGCGGTGGACGCCTGGGTAGTGCTCGTGGCCGGGCTGGTCGTGGTGGTATCGGCGCCCGAGCCGCCGCAGGCCGCAATCACGAGCAGGACGAGAGACATGATCAGGTAACGAGTGACGCTTGTTCTCATGATGCCAAAGCTACGTCGCGTGAGGCGCTACCTGACAGTGGGCCGGATC
>DATEEG010000511.1:0-6283 GCA_035281305.1 Acidimicrobiia bacterium
CACGACTGTCGAGAATACAGTTGACTGATTAGTCACCCGACCCCAAGCAACGGGACCGACGGGGACTCGGCCGACGCCCACGGCGGCCCGGCTGCCAGCGAAGCTGGCGGTAAACCGCAATTTATGGTGAAGCCAAACTGAAATAGGACAGTTGACACAGCCTCTCCTGCCACAACCGAACGTCGATCTTCAGCCCCTCTTTCGATTCCGGGCGGCGGCGCTGCGCCGTTCGGTGGCCGTGGGTTGGGTCGTCCTCGTCATCATCGGCGCCCAGGCGGTGCGTGAGAACGTTTTCGGCAACGCCGTGTTCCTGATCCCTGCCGCGGTGTTCGGCACCGTGCTGGTGGCGGCCTCTCTCGTCGACTGGAACCGAGTCATGCCCACCCGTAATGGGCCCTGGGCGACTCTCGCCTGGAACATGGCGACGGTGCTCTGCCTCGCTGCCATCGCCACTGAAGCCGAGCTCAGCACAGTCACCCAGCCGCTCTTCTTCGGTGTTGTCGCCCTTTCGGGATTGGTGCTCGACCGGTTCAAGCATCTCCTGGTAACCATCACGGTGGTGGCGTCGATGGCCATGAGCGCCATCCTCACGGGCCTGGCAAGGACCTCCATCGATGTACCCGAGTTGGGCGTCCAGATCCTCTCCGTCGCGGTCGTCGCCGCGGCCACCGCCCTGATGGGCCACGAGTTCGAATACGAGGCACAAAGGAGCGCCCGCCGCCTCACCGATCTCCAACGCCAGCGGGCCGACTTCGAACGCCTCTACGCAGTGTCGGCCACTCTGGCCGGTGCGGAGTCGTTGTCAGAGGTTCTGCCCGAACTGGTCGGCCGGATCTGCACCTATCTCAACGCTCAGGTCGGCGTCGTGATGCTGTATATCCCCGAAACTCACGAGTTAAAGGTGATGAACCCGATCTGGGTTACCGGCTACCCGCTCGAAGCAGGCGACATCTCGATCTCGGTGAGCACCGGCGGAGTCCTTCCTCAGGTGTTCAAGTCCGGCAAGGCGGTGCTGTTGCAGAAGATCGCCGACAAGCCCGAAGCTTACGGGGTGCTCGGAGAGCTCGGACTCGGCGAGGCGATGGTGGCGCCGCTCAAGGTCGAGCAGTTCAAGGTCGGCGTCATCGCCGTGGGAGATCCGGTTGAGGGCACCTTCGCCAACGAACAGCTGGAAGCTCTCACGTCGCTGGGGGCGCCGGCGGCGCTGGTGCTCTCCCAACTGGGCCGGTATGAGGCGGTGGCCGAGATGACGCGGCGCCTCGAGGAAGTGGCGCAGATGAAGACCGACTTTGTTTCGGTCGTGAGCCATGAACTTCGAACTCCTCTCACCTCGATCATCGGCTCCCTCGACACGGTCGCCAGGCCCGAGCTCACCCCGGAGACCGAGGCAGCCCGGAACCTCCTCTCGACTGCGCGCCGTCAGGCGGGTCGACTGCAGCGGCTGATCGAAGACCTCTTGATCGTCAGCCGCCTCGAGCGCAACGCCGTACCCATCCAGCTGGAACCCGTTCGCCTTCACGCCTTTCTGACCGAGGTGATCGGGACCGTCCAGATCGCCGACCTCACCATCGACGTGCAACCCGACGATCTGGCGGTGCTCGCCGACCCCGATCATCTCAACCGCATCCTCCTCAACATCCTCGAGAACGCTTCGAAGTACGCGCCCGGCAGCCCGGTTGAGGTAGTGGCTCAGGCCCGCGGATCGAAGGTGGACCTGGCGATCATCGACCACGGGTCGGGCGTGCCTACCGACCAGCGGGACCGGGTCTTCCAGCGTTTCACCCAGCTCGAGGGTTCGGCCACCCGCACCAGGGGCGGCACCGGCCTCGGCCTCAGCATCGTCCGCGGCCTCGCCGAGGTCATGAAAGGCAGCGTTGAACTGTTGGAGACCCCCGGCGGGGGTGCAACGTTCTCGGTGACCCTCCCTCGTACGGAGGTGATGACCGTCTCACCCACCGGCTACCCCCGCGACTATCCACGTGACTACCGCAGCGCCTAGGTTCTCATTGATCCGGCGGCTTCGACTCTGATCCGGATTTGGCGGGGGCGGCTATCGCATGGAAGCCCCCGTCGACATGAATCACCTCTCCGGTGGTCATCGGGGCCCAATCGGACAGCAGTACGCAAACCATCCGGGCGACGGGTTCGGGGTTGGAAGAGTCCCAGGCCAATGGGGCCCGGTCATTCCAGATGTCGTGGAGAATTTCGAAGCCGGGGATCGATTTGGCCGCGACCGTCTTCAACGGCCCGGCCGAGACGAGATTGGCCCGGATCCCGTGCTCGCCGAGGTCGCGGGCGAGGTATCGGCAAACCGACTGCAGCGCCGCTTTTGCCACTCCCATCCAATCGTAGGCGGGCCACGCCATCCGATTGTCGAAGTCGAGGGCGACCAGCGATCCGCCGCCGGCCTTCTGCATCAGGGGCAGGGTGGCGGCGGCCAGGGTCTTGAATGAGAAGGCCGAGGTGAGAAATGCGGTCCCGGCGGATGACGCGGGTGTGTTGAGAAAATTGCCCCCCAGCGCATCGCCGGGGGCAAACGCGATGGCGTGGACGGCCCCGTCGATCTTTCCCCACCGTCCGCCGAGGTCCTCGATCACCTTCGCCACGTGGCCCTCGTCCGTGATATCCATTTCGAGGACGGGCACCGGTTCCGGCAATCGCTGCACGGCCCGCTCGGTCAGGCGCAAACCGCGTCCGAAGTTGGTCACCACCATCTCGGCGCCCTCCTCCTGAGCGACCCGGGCGACATGGAAGGCGATCGAATCGTCCGTCGTGATTCCCGTGACCAGGAGTTTCTTACCTTGAAGCAGCAATTGGTCTCCTCTCAAAGGACCCAGGTGGGTGCCGGTTTAGAAGCTTTGGCCGAACGTCATGATCCCCCTGATGCCCAGTCCCATCAGGAACAGCAGCAGCAGGCCGAAATAGAGCGCGGGCCGCTTGCGGAATTGGGCTCGGTATATGTATGCGAATCCCAGCGTGAAGGAAATCACCACCCCGTAGAAGACGTGCTGATTGCCAGGGTCCTTGTCCTCGAAGTTCATGGACCCGAGGCCGAGAAGAACCTGAACGATGACGACCCCGACGGCCGTGGCCAGTGCAACCTGGAAGACACGACCGGGAGGCCGATGGATTGCCGCCAGAGTGATACCGAATAATCCGGCTAGTCCGCAAACACCGACAGCCACCCAGCCCCAAACTGAATGGATATCACCCACCCGGCCAGACTAAACAGGGATTCCCCTGGAACCGGTCAACCTGCGGACGAACGGATTTCGACCAGGGACCCGGAACGCACGTCGACCGCGAATTCCTTGTGGCTGTGGTTGTCAGCGATCCATCTGGCGAGTTGGGCCCCTGGTTGGCGCACTACCCACCAGGCATAGGCGTCGCCGCTGCCGGCGGTCTCGAACTCCTGCCACGCAGTACGGGCGACATGGACCGCTTCTTCGAAGTCCTTCGCCTCGCCGAGGCGCGTCTCGACAGCCTGATCGCCCGGCCGGTGCTCAACGAATTGAACGATTTCGAACATGCCCTCTTCCCTAGCTCGCAGGAACCAGGATACCTTGCCGTGGCCACGCCACTACCTGGAAACCATCCGAAAGTCCTATTGCGCCGGCGCTCCGACGATGTTCAGGCCGTGACTACGCCATGAGAAGATCGGCGTACTGGTCCCGCACGACTTTCTTGTCGAACTTCCCCGTCCCGGTCTTGGGAATGACGTCGACGAAGATCACCCGATCGGGAATCCACCACTTGGCGACCTTGTCGCCCAGGAAAGCCAGCAGCTCCTGTTCGGAGGCGGTGGCGTCAGGCCTGAGAACCACGAAGGCGGCAGGGCGTTCCTGCCATCTCTGGTGCTTGAGCCCGACCACCGTTGCCTCTGCCACCGCCGGGTGGGCCATCAGGGTGTTCTCGAGGTCGAGGGACGAGATCCACTCGCCCCCGGACTTGATGACGTCTTTGGCCCGGTCGGTGATGCGGATATACCCCTCGGGCGTGATCTTGCAGACATCCCCGGTCCGCATCCAGCCATCTTGAAAGGTTTCGCTGGAACGGGAGTCCTTGTAGTACTCGGCTGCGATCCACGGACCGCGGATCAGCAACTCGCCGAACGCTTCACCGTCGTGGGGCAGTTCGTCCCCGCTTTCATCGACGATCTTCACCTGCAAGCCGGGGACGGGAAGGCCAGCCGTCTCGAGGATGTCGAGCCGGCGTTCGAAGTCCCACGTCTGCATCTCCGGCTTGAGGATGGCCATGGAGGCCACCGGGTTGGTCTCGGTCATGCCCCAGCCCTGCTGCACGAGGATGCCGCGGTTCTTCCAGAACCAATCGATCATCGACCGGGGTACGGCCGACCCCCCGCACAAGAAAGCCCGCAGTGAAGAGGTGTCGGCCTCCGGGTGTTGGGCGAGATACTGCTGGATCCCGAGCCACACCGTGGGCACTCCCGCCGAAAAGGTGACCTTCTCGGTCTCGAAGAGCTTGACCAACCCTGCCGGACTGAGATCGGGACCCGGGTAGGTGATCTTGGCGCCGACCGTGGTGGCTATCCAGGGGTAACCCCACGCCGAGGCGTGGAACATGGGAACCACGGGAAGGACGTTGTCGCCGGCACCGAGGGAGAAGTTGGCGAGGGCGGAGATCGTGTGGAGGTAGGTTGACCGCTGTGTGTAGGCGACTCCCTTGGGGTTGCCGGTCGTACCCGACGTGTAGCAGAGCATCATCGGAGATCGCTCGTCGAGCAGGGGCCACTGACCCCAGGGATCGACACCGTCGATGAGATCCTCATAGGAGATCGCATTCGGCAGGAGCGTGTCTCCTACCTCGTCGCTCATGATCACATACGTGGCCACCGAGCCGAGAGTCGGGGCGATCCGCTCGATCAGAGGGACCAGATCGGGATCCACGAAGATCGCCCGATCAGCGGCATGGTTCACGATGTAGGTCAGTTGCTCGGGAAAGAGTCTCAGGTTGAGCGTGTGACAGATCCGGCCGGTGTTGGCCGTCGCCCAGTAGATCTCGTGGTGTCGTCGGTTGTTCCAGGCGAACGTCCCGACCGCCTCCCCCGGTCCGATCCCGAGCCTGGCCTCCAGGGCAGTGGCCAGGCGACGAACCCTCGGGTCGATCCCTCCGTACGTGGTCCTGGTGATGCTCCGATCGGACTCTACGGAGACGACCTCCTGATCCGGAAAGAGGCCGATGGTTCTCTCGTAGAGGGTGGAGAGCAAAAGAGGAAAGTCCATCATGTGCGGCATTTGGCGGCCTTTCTCGCTCTGGCGTTGGCTGTCGATCGATTCCATGACCCGTCAGGTGGTGCCGAGGATCTTGGCCTTCTGGACGTTGAACTCGTCGTCAGACAGTTTCCCCTCGTCGTGGAGCTTGGACAGGATTTGAAGTTGTTCCGCCCGGGACTTCCCCTGGCCCCCGTGCTCCCCCTCGCCTCCCCGCTGGATGGTGAACATGCGGTCTTCCCTGGCTTTGTAGATGAGTGTCTGAAGTTGTTCGGGCTTGGGAATGTCGCGGTAGAGGGTTTGACCCTGCTCGCCGGCCGACTCGATGACGAGGTCGCCGCTGCCAACCATCCTCTCGAAGACACTTTGGCGAAAGGAGACCGTGTTGATCATCTCGTGGGGAATCTCCTTGCCATGCTTGGCAATGAACCCCTGCCGGTGGATCACCCGTTCGTTCGTGATGACGTGCTGAGTGGTCAACCAACCAATGATCTTGGGCACGGTCAGCACCAGCCAGACAACGGCTACCGCCAGCGGCCCCCACTGACCGACGGCGCCGTCGGTGAACGCGGCGAGCAGCACAACCGCAACGAGGGCAGCGAAGGTGAGGATCAGGGGAACGATGATCGACGACCAGTGCGGGCGAAATTCGGCGACGATGTCCTCACCGGGACTCAGGAGTTCTTTGGGGTATGGCACGGGCCGAGGCTACAAGAAGGGATTCGCCGATGGCGGAGAAGACTGCCCGTCAGCGCGGAGGTTCCACGAGTGCGGGTTCATCGGCCCCGGGAATAAGAGAAACCCCGAGGGAGCTTCGACGAATCTCCACCCTCTCGGGGCCCTCATGTCCCACCAAGTCGAACCCGAAGGCCCTACTTAGGTCGGACTCCGGCATTGTTCCGAAGATCTTTGCCGTCGCCCCCCGTCACCGGGGGACTCCCTCAGCCCGAAGGCTGTGGGTTGTCTTTCCGGCGGCTCGACGACCCGAAGGTCCCCGGCCGGCTCGATCCTTTCGGATCCAGCAGGAAAGACTGCGGTTCTTCTCTTGCGAG
>DATEEG010000512.1:0-15185 GCA_035281305.1 Acidimicrobiia bacterium
AACCTCCGCAAAGGCTACGGGGATCGATTGCTCATCGAAGACCTGGATTTCAATCTCCCGCCCGCTGGAATCGTGGGCGTCATCGGCCCCAACGGCGCCGGGAAGACCACTTTGTTCCGCATGATCACGGGAACCGAATCCCCCGACTCCGGCACGATAGAGATCGGATCGTCGGTGGACCTCGCCTACGTGGACCAGACCCGGGATGCGTTGAAGGCCGAGAACACGATCTATCAGGAGATCTCTGGCGGTCTCGACATCATCAAGGTGGGCAACCGCGAGATCAACAGCCGGGCTTATGTCGCCTCACTCAACTTCAAGGGCTCCGACCAGCAGAAGAAAGTGGGAACCTTGTCAGGTGGTGAACGCAACCGTGTTCACCTGGCGAAAATGCTGCGAACCGGGGGGAACGTGATTCTTCTGGACGAACCCTCCAACGATCTCGACGTCGACACGCTGCGAGCTCTGGAGGAGGCCCTGATCGCCTTTCCCGGCTGCGCCGTCGTCATTTCCCACGACCGCTGGTTCCTCGACCGTATCTGCACCCACATTCTCGCCTTCGAAAACGATTCCCAGGTCCGCTGGTTCCAAGGCAACCACTCCGAGTACGAGTCGTGGATGAAAGCCAACCTGGGCGAGGAATCTCTTCAACCCCACCGGGTGAAATACAAACCACTGACGGCCTAGGCATCAGGGGGCCAAGCGCTCGAACCTGAAGTCGCGCGTTCCATCACTCGGACGCCGAGGAGAAGAGTCAGCGAACGCCTCCATCCCAAGGCCCTGCTGAAGGAGTCCTGGACGCCTCCCTCTCTCCCAAACCCTCCCCAAATTTGGCGCGCCACGATCACATTTGATTCAAATAGGGCGCGTAGCGAACAGGTGTCGTCTGTGACACGGCAAATTTTGAGAGATCTGTTCGCCACCCGCCAAATTCGCGAACAGTAGAAGTCTCGAAGGTCGTCGCCGTTGGCGACCGCCCGTCGGAATCGGCCTCCGCCGCCAACCACCTGGCTCGAGACTCATCAAGCTTGATGGTTTCCTGAGGGTCCGGTGAGGTGCCCTTAAGACCGTTCTCGAAATGCTTATTCGACCAAAGAAGGAGCAATTCGTGGAGAACCGGAGTTGGCCCTACCGCCGTAAAGCAAGAGTGATGACTTTCGGCCCGTTTCGATCAAAGGCCGAGTGGGTAGGTTCCCGGCATGGCTATGAGTCTGACTCTGATTACGCGGCCAAGGTCATCGTCGATCCTGACGAATTCCCTGGAACAAGACAGCGAATGAACGTCGTCCGACCCCTTCGAACTGTCTTGGCCATAGTTCTATCCCTGTCAGGGATTCTGATGGCATCGGGACCGGCCTTTGCGGCAGGTGAAAGCTTGGTGCCGCTCTCGAATGAGTCGATCGGTGTCATCGGGTGCAGCAATACAAGACAACACGTCGAGGGATACACCCTGCTATCGGATGCGGACAAGTTCTGGTTGCCCGTCGACCTCGCGATAAGCGGCGGAACAGTGGCAGTGTGGGCGGCCAATTTGACCGACTCGAATCCGTATTGGGCCAACTTCTCAGCGAACCTGCAGAAGTATGGTGCCAGCTCGGTCTGGATCCAGATGTGTATACGAGGCAAAGAAGCCTCGAGTACCGGCATGACCGCCGATCAGCAGAGCGACCTCGCTGATGTCATCAAGGAGGCCGAGCGCCGCACTCAGGGCGTTCCGGTCTATGTCTCCCCTCTCAATGACTACGCCAGCAACGACTGTCCTGCCACGGGACTGTACGGCGTCCCCAACGCCAAACAGCTCGCCGATTGGGCAGCGGCCACGGGTCTCGCTTTACGAGGCCCGGACACCGGGCCGTTGTCACACTCCCTGCTCGCCAAAGACCTATGTCACCTCAACGAATTCGGACTTGCCGCAGTGGGCGAGCCCATGGTGGACTTCTTCGACGTTGTCGAGGTGCCCGACAAGCCACCTCTTGCCGACTTCACCTACTCGCCGGCCCGTCCCCTCGTTAACGAGGCAGTCACGTTCCAGGACCTGAGCACAGATGACGGAACGATCGTGTCGTGGACCTGGTCATTCGGCGGCTTGGTGCGGACCGGTCGCCAGACGCAATTCAAATTTCTGCAGGCAGGGACTTACGAGGTCACGCTGACAGTCACCGACGACAACAACAACGTCGCAATATCGAAGAAACTCGTAACGGTTCGCACGACCCTCACTAATCGATAGCGCACCCCGTTCGAGGACGAGGGGATCCGGAATCCGGGTCCCCTCGCCATCAACGATCAGTCCTTCTTCATGTCCTCGAATGCGTCTTCGAACGACACCGCCGCCCGCCGACGGGGCTCGCCGCCCTCAGGAGCAGAAGCACTATCGGGCTCCCGCGTCGGTGCGGAAGGACGTTCGCTGCGGTCTCGATCACGGGGCCGCTCATCGCGACTTCCTCCGCGAGGACGATCACCACCGCCGCTGCGTCCGCGATCACCGCCCCTGTCACCGTTGCGAGGACGATCGCGATCGCGGTCACGGGGCCGATCGTCGCGCCCGCCTCCGTCCGACACCGACGGGGCACCTTCCTTCGGAACACCTTCCAGGGGTCGGGCCAGCTTCAGTGCGAGCTTGCCGGTGCGACCGTCGATCTCCTCGACGATCACTCCGATCTTCTGTCCCAGGTCGAGGTAATCCTCGACTCTCTCTACCCGACGGGAATCGTCGAGCTTGGATATGTGCAGCAGTCCATCCCGGCCGGGCAGGATGTTGACGAAAGCACCGAACTTGGTGATGTTGACGACTTCGCCGTCGTACTCCTTGTTCATCTCCGCCTCGGGCGGGAACACGATGTTCATGATCCGCTCCTTGGCAGCAGCCAGTGCTTCGCTGTCGCTCGAAGCAATGCGGACGAGCCCGAAGCCGCCTTCTTCCTCGATCTCGATGGACGCACCGGTCTTCTCCTCGAGCTCCCGGATGACTTTGCCCTTCGGGCCGATGACCTCGCCGATCTTGTCCTTGGGAATCTGGATCGACTCGATTCTCGGCGCCCACTTGTTGAGCTCGGTGCGGGGCGCGGGGAGTGCCTTGTTCATCGCCTCGAGGATGAAAAGGCGGGCAGTCCTCGCCTGATCGAGTGCGCCGGTCAGCACCTCCGACGGCAGCCCCTGCAGCTTCGTGTCGAGCTGGAGGGCGGTGATCACACCGGCGGTACCTGCGACCTTGAAGTCCATGTCCCCCAGAGCGTCTTCGGCACCGAGGATGTCGGTGAGGGTGACGTACGTGCCGTTGCGCTCGATCAAACCCATCGCAATACCGGCTACGGGATCGGAGATCGGGACACCGGCGTCCATCAGCGACAGCGACGACGAGCAGACGGCTGCCATCGAAGTCGAGCCGTTCGACGAGATGACCTCAGAGACCAGGCGAAGGGCGTACGGAAAGTCCTCCTCGGTCGGGATAACCGGCAGGACTGCCTTCTCCGCTAGAGCTCCGTGGCCGATCTCCCGCCGCTTGGGGCCGCGCATGAAACCCGCCTCGCCGACGGAGAACGGTGGCATGTTGTAGTGATGCATGTATCGCTTCGAGTCTTCGGGGGCGAGCGTGTCGAGCATCTGCTCCATCTTGAGCATTCCCAGGGTGGTTATGTTCAGAACCTGGGTTTCCCCGCGCTGGAACAGGGCCGACCCGTGGGTACGACCGACCAGGCCTGCTTCGATCAGCAACGGGCGAATGTCGGTGGGACCGCGTCCGTCGAGCCTGATCCCGTGATCGGCCACCATCGCCCGCATCATGTCCTTGAGGACGCTCTTGAAAGCTCGCTTGAATGATTCCTTGTCTTCGTCGGCGATTGCGAGTTCCTCAGCCACGGCTTGGGAGGCGGTGGCTTCGGCAGCGTTGCGATCGGCCTTGCCGGCGATCTTGATCACCTCTTCGAGCTTGGGCCCGGCCGCAGCCGCAACCCGCTCATACATCTCGGGCGAGTAGTCGACGACCAGCGGCCAGTTGACTTCCTTGCGGCCGACTCGCTCGAGGAGCTGCATCTGGAGGTCGATCACTTCGGCGATCGAGACTTTGGAGAGCTCCAGACCGGCCGCAACCGTCGCCTCGTCGGATGGCGGGTCGCCGGCGGCGATCAAGCGCAAACCGTGAGGGGTGGAACCGGCCTCGACCATGATGATGTCGATACCACCGTTGGCATTGCGGCCGCCGGCGACAGTGATTTCGAACACCGATTCGGCCATGTCCTCCTGGGTCGGAAAGGCGATCCACTCACCCTTTTTGAGGGCAAGGCGGGTGGCGCCGACCGCGCTCTCAAACGGAATACCTGAGATCAGCAGGGCGGCCGAGGCCCCGTTGAGCCCGATGACGTCGTGGTTTTCCCCATCGACTGCGAGAGTGAGGGCGACGACATGCGTCTCGCAGCGGAACCCGTCCGCAAACGACGGTCGCAAGGGACGGTCGATCAAGCGGGCGGCGAGAGTGGCCGCCTCGGTGGCGCGTCCCTCACGTCGAAAGAACGACCCCGGGATCTTCCCGACGGCGTACATTCGCTCTTCAAAGTCGACGGTCAAAGGGAAGAAGTCGATTCCTTCCCGAACGGTCTTGTTGGCGGTTGCCGCAACCAGCACTTCGGTTTCACCCATGCGGGCGACGACTGCGCCGTCTGCCTGGAGGGCAAGTTTGCCGGTCGAAAGGGATATCTCTTTCCCTCCAACCAGGCCCTGGACGGTAATTTCGGGCACTAAGTGCTCCTTTGCTCTACATGGAGCGGTCCGTTACCAGTTGTCATCCCTGAACTACCGCCCGACCCGGGGTTCAGCGATCGCAACTAGCAACCGACCAATCTCCTACCTAATGAATGTCCATATTCAGTTGTTATTCAGTTGTAGGTGATCCGGCGTACGATCCGGTAATCCGGACGTTCCCGCCGTACTAATCCATGGCGGGGGGCCTGGTGCCCTTCCGCTAAGAAGGGAACAGACTCCGGCCGCCCTGCTTCCAGGTCTCTTCCGGCCCCGGCGTCTAGCGACGGAGTCCGAGTTGGGCCACCAGGCTTCGGTAGCGCTCAACATCTTGGCCGCGCAGGTAATCGAGGAGCCGACGCCGCTTGCCGACCATCATGAGCAGTCCACGGCGCCCGTGGTGATCGCCTTTGTGAAGGCGAAGGTGCTCGGTCAGATGGTTGATTCGCTCGGTCAGCAAAGCCACCTGAACTTCGGGCGACCCGGTGTCGCCTTCGCGGTGGCCGAACTCTGTAACGATCTCTTGTGTGCTCTTCATGACGCGCGAAACCTGAAATCAAAGGGAACGCTATCAGTTTAGCACCTCCCGGACCCTCTCAACATCCAGCCGGATCTGAGCGGACAGGGCCTCCAACCCGTCGAACCGCACCTCGTCGCGGAGTCGGGCTTGGAAGTCGATTGCCAGGAACCGCCCGTAGAGATCACCTGAATAGTCGAGCAAGTGGGCCTCGATCGTGGTCCCCCGGCCGTCGAAGGTCGGCCGGGTGCCGACGTTGATGGCAGCCATGAATACCCCGTCTCCCACCGACGCACGACCGGCGTAGACCCCCCGCCCGGGCAACTGGCGGTCGGGCGTGACGGCGATATTCGCAGTCGGAAAGCCGATCGAGCCACCCCGTCGCTCGCCTTCCACCACCTGACCGCCAAGCTCATAAGGGCGGCCGAGCAATGCCGCAGCTTCCTCGACACGGCCGTCGCTCAGCAATTGGCGAATCCGAGTCGACGACACAACCCCGTCGCGATATCCGAACAGATCGACGACCGAGACCTCAAAACCAAGGCGTGCGCCTTCGGTGGCCAGAAGTCTGGTATCACCAGCCCGATCTCGTCCGAATCGGAAATCGGCGCCCACCACGACCCGCTTCGCCCGCAGAGCCCGAAACAGCACGGCCTCACAGAATTTGTGGGCCAAGAGCTGGCGAATGTCGGGAAAGTCGAGGACGCCCGCGATTTCGATACCGAGTTGACGAAACTGGTCGATCCGCTGATCGACGCTTGTGAGCATCTTGGGAGCTCGGTCGGGAGCAAGAATCGAGAGCGGATGAGGGTCGAACGTGACGATGGCCGGGCTTATCCCGGACCTGGAAGCCAGAGCGATCAGGTCGACAATGACCTGACGGTGCCCGATGTGGACGCCATCGAAGACTCCGATCGTCACCGCAGTGTCTACTCCCACCTCCCATTCGAAGGGGGGCCCGGTCAGGACGATCATGAAACAACCACCTCCGCCTTGGCGACACCATCGCCGGCCACATAGACCGCCATCAGATTTCCAGCCGGATCGATCACCGCAATCGAACCCTCCATCCCCACCGCTTCCAAAGGCCTTCCGTGGATGGCTCGCAGGCGCTGGGCGTCGTCTACCACGAGTCGCGGCATCGGGCCCACCGCCGCTACGAGCGGGAGGAGCGAAGTCTCCCAGCGGTCGAGGTCCTCCAGGGTCAGGGCCAGGTCCAGCCCGAAGGAGCCAATCCTGGTCCGGCGAAGCCCCTCCAGGTGGGCGCGGCCGCCCAGAATCCGGGCGATGTCATCGGCCAGCACCCTGACGTAGGTTCCTTTGGAACACTCGACCGCAATCGTGGCCAGGGGAAACTCACCGCCCTCGAAGCCAACCACTTCGATGCTGAAGACCGTGACGGGGCGAGGCTGGCGTTCGACTTCCTCGCCGGCCCGAGCCATCTCGTGAAGACGGCGTCCTCCGATCTGGACGGCCGACACCATGGGTGGTGTTTGGACAATGTTGCCTCGAAATCCGGAGAGGGCCGAAGCGACCTGATCTTCGGTCAACGGCATGGGTGCCCGCGAGATCTCCCGACCATCAGCATCGAGGCTGTCGGTGGCGATGCCAAAGCGAACCCGCGCTATGTACTCCTTGCGGGAATCCTGGACGTAACGCAACAAGCGCGTGGCCCGCCCGATGCCGACGACAACGACGCCGGTCGCCAGCGGGTCGAGGGTTCCGGCGTGCCCGACCCGTTTGACTCCGGTGGCCCGCCGGACCCTGGCCACGATGTCATGAGAGGTGGGGCCGGACGGCTTGTCGATGACGAGGAGACCATCGGCCATCAGCGCGTTAGCAAGTCGCGGACTGCTGCGACGGCGTCTTCGGGCGACCCCCGGAAAGTGAAACCGGCGGCGTTTCGATGTCCACCGCCTCCGAGGGCCTGTGCCACCGCCCCGACATCGGCCACACCCCGCGACCTGAGGCTGCCTTTGAACTCACCGGCGCCATGCTCCTTGAGCAGCAGGGCCGCTCCGGCCTCGACCGGGAGCCGGATCAGGTCGATCAGAGGATCGCTGTCGGCCAGACCGATGCCTGCTTCCTCCAGGTCGGCCTGGAACATCACCGACCAGACCAACCCCGCCTCCGGTATCAACTCGGCCCGTGCCATGACCCTCCCGGCGGCGGCCAGGTAGCCGAACGGAGTCTCTTCGTAGACATGCTGACCGATGACCTCGGGACGGGCGCCGGCCGCAACCAGGTCGGCTGCCAGCCTGAGGGTGGCAGGGGTCGTATTGGAATACTGGAAACGTCCAGTATCGGTGACAAGTCCGGTGAGGAGGCTGGTGGCGATGCGATCGTCGATTTTCCAGCCGGCCGATTCGAGCAACAGGTAGGTGAGCTCAGCCGATGCGGCTGCCCGGGGATCGATGATGCTCAGGTGTCCGAACCCATCCGAACCTTGAGCGTGGTGGTCGACCACGATGAGGCATTCGGCTTTGCTCGCGATGGGCGCCATCCCGCCCAAGCGCTCGATGTTGCCCGCGTCGAAGCTCACCATGAGCTTGGGCTCGGCCGGGACTTCATGGGGTGGCACCAGCAGTTCGATCGGGAGGAACCGGAGCGACGAGCTATAGGAAAACGGGGGTCCGAACGAGGGGAACACCTTCTTCCCGGCTGACACCGCAGCCAAAGCCACCGCCAACATGCTCCCCATCGCGTCGCCGTCGGGGCCGACATGGCAGGTCAAGACGATCTCGTCCGCGCCGGCCAGCAATTGCCCGGCCCTCTCCAGGTCGGGGAATCGCACATCCGCTGGCTCAGGCACGTTGCTCATCACCCCCCGGGGCATCGCCTTCGGCGGGACCGGCTTCGTCGCCGAGCTTGCGGAGGAGCGCTTCGATCCGCTCGCCCTGCAGCACTCCGGTGTCGGCCTTGAACTCCAACTCAGGGGTGTACTTCGTTCGTATCTCCTTACCCAGGGCGGCCCGGAGCCTGGGTGCAGCGGCGGTCAATCCCTTCAGACTGTCGTCAATCTGGGATATATCAAGGGTGGACACGTATACCGTCGCGTGCCGCATGTCCGGAGCGGCGTCGACTCCCGTGACCGTCACAAAACCGAGCCGCGGATCGGTGAGGCGCTCGATTTCCTCGGCGAGGACTTCTTGGATGATGGCATTGACCCTCCGAGATCGTGGGTAGGAGGGTTTACTCATTGGCGGACTCCATGTAGTAGACCGCCACGTCACAGACCTCCACCTCGAGGTTGTCGTCAACGTAGCGACGTATCCGATCGATCAAGGCTTCGAGACGCCCGCCATCCGGCGCTACCACCGCAACGCCGAGTCCTACCCGTTGCCATGTGTCCTGATGGTCGACCTCTGACACGCTCACCGACAGCTGGCGTCGGAGGCCTTCGATGAGCGGCCGCAGCACCGCCCGTTTCTCTTTGAGGCTTTCAGACCCCTGGATGTGTAACTCGAATCGGAGTGCGGCAGCATTCATGGTCCGTAGTTCCCGGAGCTCCGGCTATTCGCGGGCGACTTCACGGATCTGATACGCCTCAATCACGTCGCCTTCCTTGACGTCATTGAAACCGGCCAGGCCGATACCGCATTCGAAACCGGTCGCGACGCTGCGCACATCGTCCTTGAACCGGCGCAACGACCCGATCACGCCGTCGAACACGACGACGCCGTTTCTCAGCAGGCGCGCTTTGGCATTGCGAACAATCTCGCCTTCGGTCACATAAGAGCCTGCGATAGCACCGATCCGGGGCACCTTGAATACAGCTCGCACCTCGGCCGTGCCCAGCACCGCCTCGACTTCGTCCGGCGCCAGACGACCCACCAGCATCTGCTCGAGTTCCTCCAGAAGCTCGTAGATGATGCCGTACGTCCGAATCTCGATGCCCTTCTCCTCGGCCAGGCGCCGGGTCTTTCCATCGGGCCTGACGTTGAACCCCACTACCACCGCTTCGGTCACCTCGGCCAGTTTGACGTCGTTCTCATTGATGCCTCCGACGGCGCCATGCATGATGTCGATCCGGGCGCCCTCTCGTTTGATCTTGACGATCGACTCGCGGAGTGCCTCGAGCGATCCGTGCGCGTCGGCTTTGACGATGAGACGCAGCTCGGCTTCGTCGGCGCGTAGTTGCTCGAGAAGATTGGCCAGTCGCTCTCGCGCATTGGCAGGTGTGTTCAAAGCTGCGTCCCGTTGGGCTTGCAGGCGATCGGCCGCGATGGTCCTCGCTTCCCTATCGCTCCCCGCGGCCTCGAATTGGTCGCCGGCGGTCGGGACGTCGGACCATCCCATTATCAGGACCGGTGAGGAAGGCCCGGCTTCCTTCATACGATTTCCCGCCCAATCCATCATCGCCCGCACTCGACCTGCCGCGGGCCCGGCGACGAAGGCGTCGCTGGCGTGGAGGGTTCCTCGCTGGATGATGACTGTGGCTGTGGGGCCCATGCCGGGATCGAGTTGGGCTTCGATCACAACTCCCGAAGCCGGGACCTTGGGGTTCGCCCGGTAATCCTCGAGTTGGGCTATCAGGTCGATGATCTCGAGGAGGTTGTCGACTCCCTCTCCGGTCAGCGCCGACAGCTCCACGACCGGCACGTCGCCACCGAGATCCTCCGTGACGACTTCGAACTCGGTGAGCATCGTGCGGATCCGGAACGGGTCAACGCCGGGAAGGTCTACTTTGTTGATAGCCACGATCATCTTGACGTTGGCCGCCTTGGCATGGCTTATTGCTTCGATCGTCTGAGGCATCACTCCATCGTTGGCGGCCACGACGAGGACCACGATGTCGGTGACGTCCGCGCCCCGGGCTCGGAGAGCCGTGAAAGCCTCGTGGCCCGGCGTGTCGATAAAAGTGATCAGACGTCCGGCGACATCGACCTGGTAGGCCCCGATGTGCTGGGTGATGCCCCCTTGCTCGCCAGCCACGACCTTGGTCTTGCGAATCGTGTCGAGGAGAGTGGTTTTCCCATGGTCCACGTGCCCCATGACGGTCACGACCGGAGGCCGAGGAACGAGGTCCTTGGGATCGTCGTCGAACTCTTTGCGAGCTTTACGAGGGGGGGCCGCCTCGACCTTGCGCGCCACCTCGACCATTGCACCGAACTGCTCTGCCACCGCTTCCAGATGCTCAGCCGGCATCGGCGCTCCTGCCCCGATCAGTGCGCCACGCCCCATTAGAGCCTTGACGATGGCCGCGGGAGTCTCGCCGAGAGCCTCGGCCACGTCGGCAACCGAGGCACCCTCGGCGATCGACACCACACGGACCTCCTGGGCGACAGTGGCGGGCTCCGGTTCCACCGGGGTGGGCTCGGGTGACGGGAGTTCCGGTTCCGGAGCCGCTGGTGCGGCTTCAGCGGTCGCTGACTTTGCCTCGTTGAAGGCCAGCTTGATCAGGTCGGCGTCGGAGGACTCGATGCTCGACGACGCCGTCTTGGCTTCGACACCAAGTGAATGTGCCTGCTCTAAGACTTCTTTAGATTCGAGCCCGAGCTCGCGAGCGAGCTCATAGATACGAAGCTTGGCCACTTAACGCTCATCCTCCCCCACCCCCGCCTCCACGCCCGATTCGGGCGCGGTTTCGGGCTCAGCCATGACAGCCACCGCGTCGGAGACCGCGATCTGAGGATCCTCGGCTGGCGTCTCGACTTCTGCTGCTGCTTCTTCTTCTAGCGGTTCGGGGATTGGCTCAGCCGCGACAACCGGATCGGGAACGGCGGTGTGATCGGAGCGAATATCGACCTTGTAACCGGAAAGTCGAGCCGCCAGTCGGGCATTCTGGCCCTCCTTGCCGATGGCAAGCGAGAGCTGGTGCTCGCTGACGATCACTTCGGCGATCTTGTTTTCTTCGTCGACCCGCACCTCTTTGACCTTGGCCGGCCCCAGAGCTTCGGCGATGAACTGGGAGGTGTTTTCGCGCCACTGCACCACGTCGACCTTCTCGCCCCTCAACTCGTTGACGACCTGGCGTACCCGGGAGCCCCGGGCCCCAACGCAGGCGCCCTTGGGGTCGACGTTGGGATCGTGAGAAACCACGGCAATCTTGGTTCGATGACCCGGTTCCCGGGCGATGGCCACGATCTCGACAGTGCCGTCGGCCAGTTCGGGCACCTCGAGCTCCAAAAGCCGGCGCACGAGATCGGGATGGCTGCGGCTCACAACGATCTGAGGGCCCTTGGTCTCGTTGCGAACTTCGAGGATCAACGCCTTCACCCGGTTTCCCCGCTCCAGCCTCTCGTAGGGGATGCGCTCTGAGCCGGGGAGGATGGCCTCGGCATCGCCGAGGTCGAGAATCGTGAAGCGACCATCCACTTGTTGCACGATTCCGGTGATGAGGTCGCCCTCCCGCCCGGCGTACACGTCGAATACCTGCTCGCGCTTGACGTCACGCAATCGCTGCTGAATGACCTGCTTGGCCGTCTGGGCAGCTATGCGTCCAAAGTCCTCGGGGGTGTCTTCCCACTCACGGGTGACGTTGCCATCCTCATCGAGATCCTGGGCATACACGAAGATGTCGCCGGTATCGGGGTCGATGGTGACCCGGGCCTCCTCGGCTGCCCCGGGGCTCCGCTTGTAGGCCGAAACGAGGGCGTTGGCGAGCGCGTCGAGCAGCATGTCGACCGGGACTCCCCGCTCGCGCTCGAGCAACTCGAGGGCGTCCATCACATTGGAATCCATCTTCATGGCTGTCTCCTCGCCTGTCCGGGCTTGGGGGCCTTCTCCCACCGGAAAATCGTTCGAGCCGAGAGAACCTGGTCGTAGGGGATGGTCTCGACCTGGTCGGCCTCGCCCGTGATGACAAATCCGCTTTCGCCGGCGTCGGTGAGGATTCCCTTGATCGTGCGGGGATCGGCACTTCCGGAACTGGTCTTGGCAACCACTTCCCGGCCCAGCGACTTGGCAAAGTGCGAAGGACGGGTCAGCTTGCGCTCGAGCCCGGGTGAGGTGACCTCGAGCTGATAGGGACCCTCGAGCTCTGGGACCGAGTCGAGCAGCCGCGAAAGACCCCGGGCAACCTCGGCAATCCGATCGAGGTCGAGACCGCCCTCACCGTCAACTACAACTCGAAGGGTGAGTGCCCGGCCGCGACCCACCAGCTCGAGATCGTCCAATTCGAGCTTCTCGGCCGCCAGGTAAGGCTCCACGACCTTCCAGATGTGCGTTTCCGTAGCCATTTCCAAGAGTTTCAAATTCCCTATTTCCCTAGATGACAGATTCCGGCAACAAACATGACAAGAGAGAGGTGGGCAGGGCGCCCACCTCTCCAGAAAGCGTCCTTAACTTTCGGGCTCCGATTATAACCTGAGGTTGTTCAACCGTGAGAGGACTGAAAGTCGGTCATGAACGCGGCCAGGAACTCGACCGATGTCATCGGCAACGCGTAGTACAGACTGGCCCGCAGGCCCCCGACGCTGCGGTGTCCCTTGAGTCCCACCATCCCCTCCCGTTCAGAAGCGGACACGAATTCCTTCTCGAGGGTCTCGTCGGGAAGCCGGAAGACGACGTTCATATGCGATCGCACTGCCGGGTCTACCGGAGTGCGGTAGAAGCCGTCGCTCTCATCGATGACCCGGTACACGACGGCGGCCTTCTCGGCAGCCAGCTTCTCCATCGCCCGGATCCCACCGCCGTCTTTCATTCGGGCAAGGACTTTCCCCATCAGGTAGATCGAAAACATGGGTGGGGTGTGGCCGAGGGAACGGGTCTCGGCATGCCACGAATAGCGCAGGAACGATCCGAGGTCCTTGCGGGCGCCATCGAGGGCAGACCGGCGTATGTAGATAACCGCCATCCCGGCGGGTGCCAGGTTCTTCTGGACTCCTCCGTAGACGAGGTCGTACAGCCTCCAATCGATCGGCCTCGCCAGGTAGTCGCTCGACATGTCGCCCACCAAAGGCACCCCCACCTCCGGCATGTCAACCATCCGGATGCCCCCGATGGTTTCGTTGGTGGTGACGTGCAGGAAGCGGGTATCGGAGCGGATCTCGATCTCGGACGTCCGGGGCATCCGGGTATACGAATCCGCCTTGCCGTCCCAAGCGCTGTAGACGTCACCATGTGGTCCCGCGTCTTCGAGGGCACGCTTGCCCCAGGAACCAGACACGACGTAGCCGGCCCTTTGCTCCGGAGCCAGAAGATTCATGGCAACCATCGCAAATTGAAGCGTTGCGCCACCTTGCACGAAGAGGACTTCGAAGTCCTCGGGGGCCTCGGCCACCTCCCGCGCCAGCCCCAAAGCGGCATCGTGCACTGCCTCGTATTCGGGTGAGCGGTGAGACATCTCGATGAGTGACATTCCGGTCCCGGCAAAGTCGACGAATTCTGCCTGGACTTCCTCGAGCACTTCCAGGGGGAGGGTGCAGGGTCCGGCGCCGAAGTTGTGGGCTCGCATCGCCACGACCATAGACGCCACACATCGGACGCCAGTAGGTTTCAGCCAGTGGATCCCACCAAACAAGTGGCAATAACCCGAGTCCGCGACATGACGAGGGAAACGGCCTCGGACCAGGTGGTCGTCGAGGCACCGATGGAGATTCGGCTTGGCAAGGTTCCGCTCGCGGTGCTGATGCGCACGCCCGGAAACGAGGAGGATCTGATCCTCGGATTTGCGATCACCGAGGGAATCGTCATCGGACCCCGCGAGGTGGCCGGGGTGGAGGATGAAGGAGACGGAGATCGCTTCAGGTTGGTCCTGGCAGATGGGGTCGTCGTGGATCCAGAGCAGTTCCGACGCAACACCTATACGACGTCGAGTTGCGGTGTGTGCGGCAAGGCATCCATCGATGCGGTCCGCATCGCCTCGCCCCCGCTCGGTGAGGGGCCGATCGTGCCGATCGACCTGATCTTGTCCCTTCCGGACCAATTGGCGGCTGCTCAACCCGCCTTCGCCGCCACGGGTGGACTCCACGCCGCCGCGATCTTTGACCAAGACGGGACCCTCCTGGCGGCTGCCGAAGACGTCGGGCGCCACAACGCCACTGACAAGGCCATCGGCGCTCTCGCCCGGTCGCGCTGGCCGTTCGAGGACCTCATCCTCATGGTTTCCGGCCGCATCTCGTTCGAGATCACCCAAAAGGCCGCGGTCGCCGGCATCTCCGTCGTGGCGGGAGTCTCCGCCGCCTCATCGCTGGCCGTTGAGCTAGCCGACGACCTGGGCATGACTCTGATTGGGTTCGTTCGGGGGGCCGGACTCGTGGTCTATGCCGGTGAGTCGCGATTGTCGTAGCGGGGCAACCTACCCGGGGATTCCGCTTCGAAGAGGCACGATCAGCTTGAAGACCCGGTCGGCCACCTCGGTCAGGGGAACGTCTTCGGTACCGAGACCTTTCCGAGTCGTGAGTTCGGCGTTGCCTGCTGCCACTCCTTTGGGACCTACGGTGATCCGAAGAGGGAATCCGATCAATTCGGCATCCGCGAACTTCACACCGGGCCGCTCGGCGCGGTCGTCGAGTATCACGTCCACCCCCGACTTTCGCAGGGTCTCGTACAAAGTGGTTCCGGCCGCAAGGGTCCCCTCGTCATCGACTCGGAGGACCGTGACTACCACCTCGTAAGGCGCTACCGAAACGGGCCAGACGATTCCTTTGTCGTCGTGGCTGGCCTCCACCACCGCGGCGATCGATCTCTCCAAACCGATACCGTACGAACCCATCACGATCGGATGTGACTCGCCGGCCTCGTCCTGGACGACAGCCCCGAGCGCCTCCGAATAACGCGTCCCGAGTTTGAAGATGTGACCGACCTCGATGCCTTTCCACAGGGTGAGGGCGGTCCCGCATTGTTGGCAGGACTCTCCTTCTCGAACGGTTCGCAACGACGCCCACTTCGTGACCTTCAAGTCGCGGTCGACGTCGACCGAGCGCAGGTGCCAATCGTCGCGGTTGGCACCTGTGACCATGTTCTTGCGGCCCCGTAACTCTTCGTCAGC
>DATEEG010000513.1:0-2647 GCA_035281305.1 Acidimicrobiia bacterium
GAACCCCCCGGGTGCCATTCAGCTGCTCGGGAACGTGCAACCGGACACGACAGCGGCACGCACTACCTACCTTGGGAAACATCAGGACCGCTAGGCTTCCACCGGGTTCCAACAACGTCACCGCTCATCAAGCGGCGCCCATCGTCCCGAGGTGCGTCTGTTGGGCGGAGACGGCGTTCCCACATGCAAGCGAAGCTGTTTGCTGGCTAGAGCTTGGACGGGGGGGGTGACACATGCAGGGTGCTGAAGGCATCGAAACCGATCTGGCGACCACCAGGCTTCCAACCTTCCTGGTGATAGGTGCGATGAGGGCCGGAACCACCACCCTCTACTACGAGTTAGCCCAGCATCCCGAGGTCCACATGGCGCCCGTCAAGGAGCCCAATTATTTCGCCATCGCAAACGGCACGGCCGACCTGCCCCTGACCGCCGAAGCCATCGGCACCATGATGTCCGCCTCGGTGACCGACCTCGCGGGCTACCGCCAACTCTTCCGAGGCTCGGCCGCCGCCAAGGCGATAGGTGAGGTTTCCCCGTCCTACCTGTACAGCCCATCCGCCGCCGCCAGGATCGCCGCCGCCCTACCCGAGGTTCAGATCGTTGCCCTCCTGCGGGACCCGGTCGATCGCGCCTACTCCGCCTATGTTCGACGGGCCGGAGCCGTCAGCGACCCACAGGCCTTCCTCGAGGTGGTCGAGTCCGAACAGCGGGCCTTGGAACAGGGCAAGCCGTTGCCGCTGTATCCCCTGGTGCTCGGGGGCCTCTACGCCCATCACCTCACCCACTACGCGAAAGCGTTTGCGCCCTCCCGAATGCTGATCAGGCTGTACGAGGACTTCTGGGGCGCTCCGGTTGAATCCTTCGCATACCTGCACCAGTTCATCGGCGTCAGTCCCCGGACACCGGCGAGCGAGGTTCGCCTCAATCGATCAGGAGTCCCTCGCTTCCCCGCGCTCGATCGGTTGATCCGCAGCGGGTCGCGAGTCAAAGGTTTTGCGAAACGCAACCTCCCCCCCCGAGTCGTGCGGGGTTTGGTCAACGCCAAGCAGAAAGCCGAGGACTGGTCAATGCAACCTCCCGAACTGTTGCCTGCCGAGATAAGGGAGCGTCTGATCGACCAATACTTTGAATCGGATATCCAGAAGCTCGAGTCGCTCCTTGGCCGGAGCCTTGATGCCTGGCGACCGCGATGAAGTCCCAATAGGCCCAACCTGAACTCGTGGCTGCCCCCTCAGGCAGTCCGCCCGAACCCAGCCAGCACCCGCTCCATTCGCATACTTGCGGCGTCGAGCCGGGCGGGCATCGCAATCGCCGGATCGATCTCTTGTGGCTGCGGCCGGCTCAGCCGGGTCAGCCAGAATCCCGCCGCCGCCTCTAATTGTGGCTCGGAGAGGAAAGGCACTTCCGCCCTTACCAGCGCCCGTGCTCGATCTACCGGTTCCGCCGATGCGTGGACGCAGACGCTATGCCAAAGCTCATCCGCTCCGACGACTCCCTCCGTCGTCTCCTCCCAGTCGACGACTGCAATCCGGCCGTCCCGGAGACGGCGGACATTCCAAGGACCGAAGTCCCCGTGCACGATCACCGATGGTGGCGCAATCAGGTGCCGGAGGCTCTCTTGAAACTCCCT
The DNA here is from genome assembly GCA_035281305.1 of Acidimicrobiia bacterium. Lineage (GTDB taxonomy): Bacteria > Actinomycetota > Acidimicrobiia > Spongiisociales > ZC4RG35 > DATEEG01. The sequence continues at coordinate 1,631 of DATEEG010000513.1, forward strand.
CACTAGCTGATGCCGAACCTGCCAGGTCAGTCGCGCGGGTGTATGGGAGAGATTCGGCATCGCTGAGGTGACCACGTACGAGAATTCTTCGACCAGTCCATGGGCCAGAAGGCCAGGCGCCCAGAAGTCCCCCGGCGGATTTTTGGCGAACTCCTCGAGCACCTGCAGGGCCAGCTGGTTGGGAGGATTGGCGGTGAACTTTCCGAACGCGATGGGCTTGCGGGAACGATCGAGAAGCAGCAAATTGAAGCGACGGCGGCGTCTATCAGCCGGGAGATTGACCACCCAGGACCGAACTTCGGTCCCCAGTCGATCCTCGACCGTTGTGATCCAGTTTTCGAACGCCGGGGTACTGACCGGGGGACGCCAATCGACGTCGGTGCCGGGAACCAGCCTCGGGTCACGAGCCGCCAACCATCCGCTCAGGCCCTGAGCTGCAAGAGCCGTCCGCTTGATCGCCCCGTGAAGCCAGACGCCCCCGGAGACGGGCCCCCCACCGCGGGGAAGCAGAACGCATCCCCGGCTGGCGAGCGTTGCTCGATAGCCCCGGGCACGGCGGGAGGTCACTTACTTAGGCGTGCGTGGGGATCACGTGATCCCCACGCACGCCCGATATCACGCCACGGACCCGGCGAGATCGTGCCCGAACGCATTCCATTGGCTCCACGATACGGTCTCGCCCCACATGAAAGGCTCCGCCATACCGCCGACCACATAGTCGTTGCCATTGAATTGGTTGTTCATGCTGGTGTAGAAGGCGTCGCTGCCCTCGTTGACTTTGAATCCGCTCCACCCCGCGGTGAAGGACACGGCGTTGTCGTGGACGTGGAGATTCCGGATCTCGTAGACCCCGTAGGCGCCCGCTCCCCGGTCGCTCTGGGAAACGTGGAACCCGCCATCGTTACCGGACAGAGTGTTGCCGTACACCTCGACATCGGACGAACTGGTGACCTTGATCCCACCAGAAGAATGCGGGAAAGCGTTCCCCTCGATCAGGTTGTAACGGATCACGGCGTC
>DATEEG010000514.1:0-10076 GCA_035281305.1 Acidimicrobiia bacterium
GTCTTCCGGGCGGAGGCGACGAGGGCCGCCACCCCGGGCGTGCTGACGTGGGCAATCGTCGCTCGCGCACCGGCGTGGCTCGCCAAGATCGCGACCGCCTGCACCGCCACCTCCTCGGCGGGGCGATTGCGCCACTCGATCAGGAGACCGGGGTCGGTCCGCCCCTGATCTCGCAGCCTCCGTTCGGCTTCTGCAGTGAGCGCTTCGTCCTCGCAATGAATCAAGCAGTTGCCCCCGAACCGGGCCAGCTCGGTCAGCACTGTCGTCATGGTCGGCCCCTCGACGGCCGGGACCCCGTGGGTGGTGCAGGTGAACAACTTGAAGAAAGCGATTCCGGCCTCCCACAGGCCCGCCAGATCGTCGATGTGTTCCTTCCACACGTGGGCTGCCAGACCAAAGTCGACCCGGGAGCGGGACCCGACGTGCGCGAGCTTCTCATCTAGATCGAGCACGGTCCTGACGGGATGGCCATGGGTGTGCTCGATGATCGTGGTCACTCCATTGGCCGCGGCCGCGCCGGTTCCGGTTGGAAAGTCCTCGCGACTCGTATCCCCCGGGTCCATCAGGTGGACATGGGTGTCGACCATCCCCGGCATGACCATCAGGCCGGTCGCGTCAACGGTTTCGTTAGCGGCATGCACGTCCGCATCGATGAGAGCTACCCGACCCTCCTGCACGTAGACGTTGGCGCGGGATCCACCGGTCGGAGCGACGAGCGTCCCGCCGAGCACGGCGAGGTCGAAAGGCCTCAACTCACCTCGAAGAGGATCTTGAGAGCGGAAGGATCGTTGATCAGGTCTCCGAGCGCGCCGGGAGCCTCCTCGATCGGCAAGCGATGCGTCACCAGCGCCGCTAGCTCGACAGATCCTTCCGCCACGAGCTGGACTGCCCGGGAGTAGTCGCGAGGAAGGGCCGCCCGGGGGTTGAGGATCGTGAGTTCCTTGTGATAGAGCTGGTAATAGGGAAGGCCCGAGTCGCGATGGGTGACGGTTCCGAAGGCGGAAATGGTCCCACCGTGTCCGGCGAGGTCGATCGCCTGACTGAGAGTCGACTCGTAGCCTGCGCATTCGACCACAACCGCCGCTCCTCTCCCCTGGCTGGCATCGGCGATGGCGTCCTTGGCGGCATCAGGCCCGACGGCCGCGGTGGCACCCCAGCCCAAGGCCATTTCCTGCTTCCACTGCGACCGGGTGACTGCCACGATCGAGGTGATGCCTCGGGCCTTGAGTAGTTGCAGATGGAGAAAGCCGGTGACGCCGAGGCCGATTACAACCGCGGTATCACCGGGGAAGATCGCGAACTGGGTCTGGGCATGGACGCAGGTCCCGAGGACCTGAAGGACCGGCGCATCGTCGGCTGACACGGTTTCGGGCAGTGGATGCAGGAACGTCTCGGGGACTGCCAGATAGTCGGCGAATACCCCGTCGAGATCCCGGCCCAGCAGTCCACCGTTCAGGCACAGGTTGGCGCGATCGGCCCGGCACAGGTGGCAATGCCCGCAGGCTGCACCGGGATCGGCCACGACCCTGGTACCGGCCGGGAACAAAGACAGCGGCCCCGGAGTCTCGATCACTCCGACCATTTCATGGCCCATGATGCGGGGATAGGCGACTTTGATCTTGCCCTTGAAGATGCTGGCGTCGGTCCCGCATACCCCGACCCGCTCGACCCGCACGACCGCACGGCCCTCAGGGTCGGGTTTTCTGACTTCCCGTACGTTGGCCGAACCGGCCGCTTCCAAAACCAGGGCTTTCATGGGTTCTGTCTAGTTGAGCCGGGCGGTGTCTCCGCCGTACCAGTCGATTGGGCGGGGATCGGTCCTGACCGTGACGGAACGGATGTGAGTGAACTCGTGGAACGACTCCCACCCGCCTTCCCGCCCAAGGCCGCTTTCCCGGACTCCACCCCAGGGCACCGCCGGATCGAGGCGATGATGATCGTTGACCCAGACGATGCCGTGAGTCAAACGCCCGGCAACCCGATGAGCCCGACCAACGTCACCGGTCCACACCGCAGAGCCCAGCCCGAAAGGAGAGTCGTTGGCGAGGGCGATCGCATTCGCCTCGTCATCGAACGGAATGACGACGGTCACCGGTCCGAAGATTTCTTCACGAGCACAGCGCATGTCGTTGCGTACGCCGGCCAGGACAGTCGGCTCGACGTAGAACCCGCCGGCCAGGGACTCGTCGGCGGGCACTCCTCCACCGGCGGCGACGACCGCGCCTTCCTCCCGGGCGAGGTCGATGTACGAGAGGACGCGCTGGCGGGCCCGGTCGGAGATGACAGGCCCGAGCTGGGTGGCGGCATCCGATGGATCGCCGATGCGAATACCCGTCGCCACTTTGGACAGCCGCTCGACAAACTGTTCGTAGACGGTGCTCTGCACCAGGATCCTGCTTCCGCAGATACAGGTCTGCCCGGCGGCGATGAAAGCTCCGAAGGCGGCCCCCCGAACGGCCGTGTCGAGGTCGACGTCGTCGAACACGAGCACCGGGGTTTTGCCACCGAGTTCGACCGTCACCTTGGCGAAGCGGGCTGCCGCGGCGAGTGCGACCTGGCGGCCGGCGGCCGTGCCTCCGGTAAAAGTCACCTTGCCCACGTCGGGATGCTCGGCAATTCGCTTGCCCGCCACCGGGCCCAAGCCGGGAACAACATTGAGTACCCCGGCGGGGACGCCGGCGTCCAGCGCCAGGTCGCCCAGAACCAGGCTCGTCAGAGGGGTCAACTCGGAAGGCTTGAGGAGCACGCTGTTGCCCGTCGCCAGAGCCGGGGCCAGGCTCTTCGAACCGATCATGAGCGGATGGTTGAAAGAACTGAGGATGCCGACCACCCCGATCGGAAAGCGGTTGGTATATACGTGATAACCGCCCGGCATCGGGATGGTGTCGGTCCTGTCGGCGAGGAGCAGCGCAGCGTTGTAGCGAAACCACCCCGACAACCGCGCCACCTGGGCCCGGGTCTCGGCGATCGGACGCCCATTGTTCAGCGTCTCGAGTCGAAAGAGCTCCTCGATGTGGCCATCGATGGCGTCACTGAAGCGGTTGAGAACCTTGGCCCGGTCCCAGATAGGCATGTCCGACCAGACCCCGGATTCGAAAGTCTCGCGGGCGACCGTGACGGCGGCGTCTATGTCGGTTTCGCCGGCGGAGGCCACACGGGCGACGATTCCTCCGTTGGCCGGGTTGATCACCTCGAGAATGGCCTCGTCGGCGGCATCGACCTCCTTGCCGCCCACGAGGAGGCCTCTTTCAATCACGGGTCGCCGTCTTCCCTTCAGGCTTTCAGGAGAAGTCCATGTTCCACTGCATCGTCTCCGGACTCCACTGATAGGCCAGATAGATGATGGAAAGGATGAAGAACGTCCAGCCGAAGATGGTCCCCCCGCGGCTGCGCGGCGCTGGACGCATGAAAGTCCTGGTCTTGTGAGCCCCGTAGCCGCGGATGTCGAGGGCCATGGCCTGGGTTTGCCCGTTGCGAAGGCCCAGGACGAGCATGGCGAAAGCCAGGTGCTTCAATCGCACCCACTTGCGCTTGATCGGGTTGGTGTCCTGGCCCAGGTCACGGATGCGTTGGGTGATCGAGATCTCCCGGCCCATCTCCAAAAAAGCCGGGAACAACACCAGTCCCAGGACCGGGGCGTGAACGATCCGATAGTCCCAGCCCCGCTTGGAAAGGTTCTGGACGAGGTCGCTCGGATGAGTGGTGAAGGCAAAGGTCAGCCCCGAAATGCCCAGGGCGAGGAACCTCAGGGCAAGGAGGCCGCCGAAGCCGAGGGCCGCCCAGGACAGATCTTTGAAGGGAGTCCGAATCGCGATCTCATCCGAGCCCACCGTCGCCTGTCCCCCATAGAAGAAGGGAAACACGATCATCAGGATGATGATGAAAGGCAATATCACCTTGCCCAGCGTCCAGTAGGTCTTCAGCGGAACGGCCGTGAAGAAGGCTGCGATCGCAAAGCAGAACAAGAAGAGGCCAAGGGCGACGTAGAGATTGGTGTTGAAGATCGCGACGAACGAGACCCCGATCACGTAGAGAAGCTTGGAAGACGGAGTCATCCGGTGAAAGGGAGACTCCGCCGCCCTAAACGCCAGTTCGAGGTTTGGCACCTTTGATCTCCTTGAGTTCTCGAGTTAGTTCGTTCGTGTCGAGCAGGGACCGACCCACCAGCCGGCGCGAAAAGGCATGTATCGGGGGAGCCTTCAACTTGGCGTGGGCCAGCACGTCGGGCGTGTCAAAGAGCTCGGGGGGCGTGCCTTCATAGACGATCCTGCCTTCCGCCAGAACCGCACACCGATCGGCATACTCTGCGACCAGCCTCATGTCATGGGTGATGAAAACCACGGCCGCCCCTTTGTCGGCAAGCTGACGGAGCAGTTGCATCAGACGCTGGGCCTGGTGATAGTCCTGACCGAAGGTGGGCTCGTCGAGGACCACAACGTCAGGCTCCGCCACCACCATGCATGCCACCGATAGTCGCCGCTTCTGACCATGGCTTAGTACGTAGGGACTCTTGTCCTTGTGGTCGAGCAGACCCAGGTTCGCCAGGAAGGATTCGACCCTGGGCTTGGCCTCCTGCTCGGACAGACCCAGGGCGCGTACACCGTGGGCAATTTCGTCGTAGACCGTGTTGCGAATGAACTGCTTCTCGGGAACCTGGAAGATGTAGGCGACCCGCTTGACGAGATGGGCGAAGTCGTAGTCGGTGGTGGGCTTGCCCTCGACCAGGACCGTACCCTCACTCGGTCGGAGGATGCCGTTGAACATCTGGGCAAGAGTTGATTTGCCGGACCCGTTCTGACCCACGATCGCCAGCAATTCGTTGGCGTAGGCTTGAAGGTTGACGCCGCTTAGTACCTTGTCCTTCTCGTAGGCGAACGAGACGTCTCTCACATCGATCACTGCCGGCCCCGCCGGACCGGTACCCGAAGCCGCCGTTTCGGCCACAGCCGGTGCCGGGCGGGAATCGGACGACGTGTATTCGCCCAGCGAGTCGATCAACTCTTCACCGTTGAGCGGGATGCGCGGCAAGGGCACGCCGGCGTTCCTGAGCTCCAGCGCCACCTCAACTGCCTGCGGGATCCATAGGCCCAGGTTGTCTCTCACCTCGAGACCGTGATCATCGAGGAATTTGCGGGGGTCGCTGGGGCCGTGAACGGTCTTGCCATCCACCAGCAAGACCCGATCCACGCGGTCGAAAACCGCGTCTACCTCGTGCTCGATCACGATCAGCGTGAGATCGACATGCTCGCGGATTCGATCGACCGCGTCGAGGACCTCTCCGGTGCCCACCGGATCGAGATTGGACGTGGGCTCGTCGAGGATCAGCACCTTGGGCTCCATCGCGAGCATCGAGGCCAGCGCCACCCTCTGCTTCTCTCCACCCGAAAGCTTGAGGGTGGATCGTTCCCTGAAGCCCTTCAAGCCGACGAGGTCGAGCGCCCGGTCGATGCGGGGATGGATATCGGCCGGGGCCATGAGGTAGTTCTCGAGAGCGAAGGCAACTTCCTCTTCGACACTGAGCGTGACGATCTGATCTTGAGGGTTTTGGAACAACATGTTGACGATCTGGAATCGTTCGCCCGGTTCCAGCTCACGGCGATTGATCAGGCCTCGCTCGGGATGGGCGATCATGATCTTTCCCTGGTTGTGGCCTCCGAAGTAGTCCGGATAGATCCCGACCAGGTTCAGGGCCAGGGTGCTCTTCCCCGAGCCGCTCCGCCCTAGAACCAGGACGAACTCGCCCTGTTCGATTTCGAACGAGACGTTTTCGAGTGCTGCCTCGGCCTGCCCCTCCATGGGGATCTTGAACCAGAACGAGTAATCCTCGACCACAAGGGCCGGCGGTCGTGTCAATGCTGCTCCCTAGATGAATCGCCAATAGTGAGTGGTTGAGCGCCGGCAGGCCCGGCGCTCAACCACTCGAGCTGCTTCGATCAGGCGTGGGCCGTCTTGGCCATCCCCCACGAAGGTGGTTGATCGACCGTGGGCACGCCGGCCTTCTCCAGGCCCCTTCCCAGGTACCAGGAGATTGGTCCCCAGATCAGACCTCCGAGGAAGCCGATGATCACGGAGAACATTCCCCAGCCGGCACCTTCTGCCAGCTGGAATCCGCCTTGTCCGACGAACGTGGCGATCTGGTTCATGGCTGCTGTCACCGCCAGTGAGATGGCAAACAGGAGCCTGCCTCCATGCCACTGCATCAGCGAGAACACGACCATTCCGAAAATGGCCGGGAACAGACCGTAGAACAGCAACACGGGTCCATCGGGGTCGCCGAAGAACCACCGAACCAGGTGAGTCACGAAAGCGCCAAGGATGATCACCGAGGACCGCTTGCGCAGATAGGCACCTGCATAGAACAGGATCCAGGTGGTGCCGTTGTAGAACGCGTAGATGGCGAATCCGGCCGGGCCGACCGCCCACACGGTTCTTTCCAGGAACCCCAATGCGCCAACGATCTCGATTGCGGCCTCGATGACACCGAGGAGAACTCCCACCACGATGTCCATCGTGTTGAGCTTCAAGTCCTCCCGAATGTCGTAATAGCCTCCGAAACTTGACCTCTCTGCCACTGTCATAGGCAGAACCTCCTCCTATAGGTCGGCGAAGCCTTGCGGCTCCTTGCTTCAGAACGCGGCTTTTGCCGCGCCATCATCTTGGCGGGGGGCCCGCCTCTCCTCACACCGTGGTTGTGGAACCTCCTTCAACGCGGTTGCGGTAGAAGTCCGAGCTCAGGTCCGCAGATTGATCGAGGGACTCGAGCTGATGACTCAGAATCGAGTACGCGCTGATCAAATGAGCCTGGACGAGTGCCCTGACGGCTGCCGGGTCGCGTCTTTCAACCGCGGCGAGAATCAGCTGGTGCTCGGCATGGAGGTCCGGTTGACCGCTGTCCAGGCGCACCGCCGTGTACCGGCGGGTCTGAGCCCGGGCCTGGTCGAGCAGGGCCACCATGCGGGGCCGGCCCGACCGCCGGTAGAGGGCCCCGTGGAAGTCGTCATTCGTATCGAGCCAAACAGCGTGCTCCCGGGTTGTATCCATAACCTGGAGATAGTTTCTCATCGACATGAGGTCGCTGGGTCGCACATGCGGAACTGCCAGCGCCGATGCTTCGGGCTCGATAGCGATACGGATCTCGTACAACTCGGTCAAGTCGCCGGCGGAGATCGGCGCTACCACCGCGGTGCGCCGCGGGAACTGCAACACCAGGCCCTCGGCGACAAGAGTCCGGATCGCGTCGCGGATCGGTATACGACTCATCCCCAGCGACGACGCGAGTTGCTCCTGGTGAAGCTTGGTCCCGGCCGCCAGCGACCCGGAAAGAATCCTTCTGCGAAGCTCATCCAGGGCTTCTTCAGCCGACGTCATCGCTTCGCCCTGCCTGCGACGTGGATCCCAGCGAATGCTGCACCATGTAGAATGTACGTATACAAGTCGTCATCGGCCCGTGTCAACTGATCCTGGGGCTTTCGTTGCGGCCCGTGCGTATTTCTTGGCGGAGACCTCGGATCTGAAATGCCAGGTCAGAAATGCCACATCGCTTGAACGCCCACTCGGAACGTGAGCGCTCTTCGAAACCGGGTGATGCTTCAGCGGTAATCGTCGGCGGTTCCATCGGCGGTCTGACCACCGCTTTGCTACTACGGGACGCCGGTCTCGACGTGACGGTTCTCGAGAGATCGGAAGCCGCTCTCGAAGGTCGGGGGGCGGGCATCGTCCTCCACGAAGCGACGGCTCGTTATCTCGTCGAAAGGGCGGGCCTCTCGGTCGAGGCGATCAGCGAGGGAGCCCGATGGTTTCGATTCCTCGATCGGGACGGGACCGTAACTCACGAAGAAACCTGCTGTTATCGGTTCACGGCGTGGACCACGCTGTTCAGCAACCTCCTCGACCATCTGCCGCCGGACCAGTACCGCCTGGGCCACCAGGTTTCCGGGATCGAAGCTGCGGGCGACCGGGTCCGGGTCGTGACCGTCGACGGATTCTCGATGACGGCCGACCTGGTGGTGTGTGCCGACGGCATCACCTCGACGTCACGCCGACGCCTGCTGCCGGAGGTGGAAGCCAGCTATGCCGGATACCTCGGTTGGCGAGGGGTAGTCCGAGAATCTGAGCTCGAGCCGACGGTGTTCGAGCGCCTTTACGAAGCGATCACTTATTCGACGCCGCCTCGGTCCCACATTCTTTCCTATCCCATCCCCGACCATCGGGGGGCCGGCCTGGAGAGAGTGCTGAATTACGTCTGGTACCGCAACCTCGAAAGCGGCGCTCTCCTCGATGACGTGCTGACCGATGTCGAAGGAGTGCGACGAAACATGTCGGTGGCGCCCGGAAGGTTGCAGAGTCGCCACGTCGAGGACCTCAAAAGGGAAGCCAGGTCAGCCCTGCCCGATGATCTGGCCATGATGGTCCTGGTGACCGAGCACCCCTTCATTCAGACCGTTGTCGACGTTGAGGTCCCGCGGATGGCGTTCGATCGGGTGTGCCTCATCGGAGACGCCGCCTTCGCCGCTCGCCCCCACGCCGCCGCCGGCACCGCCAAGGCCGCGGCCGACGCCTGGAGCTTGTCGGAGTCGCTTCTGAGCACCCCTGCCGACATCCCCGCCGCCTTGCGGTCGTGGGAGCCGGGAGCGCTGGAGCGGGGACGGCGCTTGACAGAGCGAGCCCGGCGCCTCGGAACCATGGCTCAAGTCGAGGGAAGTTTTGTCGCTGGTGACCCCTTCATAGTTTTCGGCCTCGACCGCCCCGGCGATAGCTGCTACCCGACGACCAGTGAAAGGCCCTAACGATGGAAGAGCACGGCAGGTTCTCGATCGAAGACTTCGCTGAAGAATTGGCAGTCGCCTCGAACAACCGCGAGTTGGGAACCAAAGTGGTTTTCGAGAACGAGGCCATCCAGGTATGGGAGGTGCGCCTGGAGCCAGGCCAACGCGGAGCGTTCCACGTCCACGACCAGACCTACTTCTGGACGGTGGTCGACCCGGGGCGTGGTCTCCAGCGTTTCATCGACGGCACCTTCGTGATCCGGGATTACACCCTTGGCGAAACCAGGTATCTAGAGCACTCTCCCGACAACCGGCTCATCCACGACCTCGAGAATGTGGGCGACACGACATTGCGGTTCGTGACAGTGGCGCTGAAGCAACGTTGAGGGTCCGGCCGTGAGGGTGCGTGGAATGTAGTCGTGGAAGGTCAGTCGACCTGGATTGACCGCTTCGAAAGCCCCAGGAAGAAACCGGTAATGGTCTGCAGGGCGGGAGCCTCCGGCTCCGTCGCCGCCCCCAGTGTCACGAAGAGCGGTGCGAAGTGCTCCACCGTGGGATGGGCATAGGGCATACCGGGCGCGGTGTGCCAGAAGTTGGCGAGGCCGTCGACGTCGCCATTGGCAAATGCCTCGGCCGCCCAGGCGTCGAACTCCGCCGACCAGCCGGGCGGAGGAGCGTCGACCCGGAAGTCGCGAAGAAACGGAAGGCCATGGGTCAAGAACCCCGAGCCGATGATGAGCACCCCTTCCTCACGGAGCGGCCGCAGCCGCCGTCCCAGGTCGAGCAACCGGTCCGGGTCGAGCGTCGGCAGCGAGACCTGGAGGACCGGGATGTCGGCATGGGGGTACATCGCCATCAAGGGCACATAGGCGCCGTGATCGAGACCCCGATTGGTGAAGGCCACGTGCTCCCGATCGGGCATGAGAGCCGCCACCTTTTCGGCGAGATCGGGCGCCCCCGGCGATGGATACTGAAGCCGGTAGTACTTGGGATCAAAGCCCCCGAAGTCGTAGATCAGCGGAGCTGCCGTTTGGGTGGATCCGATCCCCAGCGGGGCTGATTCCCAATGGGCAGAGACGATCAGAACGCTCGTCGGCCGGGGCAGGTCGCCCGCCCAGGCGGCCAACTCACCCATCCATTTCTGATCATCAAGGAGAGGAGGGGCCCCATGACCCAGGTAAATCGCGGGCATTCTCATGTTCCTATTGTGGCTCTCCCCCGCGTCAATTGCGGCCGCCCCGCCGCCCTGGATGTGCAAAGGGCGATGCCAAGTAGGCGGCCGCCCCGGATACAGTGCGAACATACTGATGC
>DATEEG010000515.1:0-9601 GCA_035281305.1 Acidimicrobiia bacterium
GAGTGTCGATCGTGCTTTCCGACGACGGTCGCGGAGTCGATTGGAAGGCTGTGGCGGAAGCCGCCCGTCAGCGAGGGATGCCGGTCGAAGGCTCGGACCTTTCCGCGTTGCTCTTTGTTTCGGGCTTCTCGACGGTCGACACCCCTCACGACTTTTCCGGCGCCGGAGACGGCCTCACAACCGTCGCCGAGGTTCTCGAGCGGGTGAACGGTGGGATTCAACTCGAATCCCATCCGGGCACCGGGACCACGATCACTTTGACGCTTCCGGTCTCTCTGGTCCTCCAGAACGTCGTCGTGGTAGCCGACGGGGACAACTTCTGGGGCTTGCCCGAAGCTTCGGTGCAGGCTTCGATCATGCCCGCCCTCTCCGAGGTCACCGTCGACCAAAACGGCATTCGCCGGGCCCGCTTCCAATCCCAGGACCTGCCAGTGCTCTCGCTGGCCCATGCCATGGGACAGGAGTCAGTGAGTCCCCCGTCCGACCTGGTGATTCTCACCACGCGCTCGGGACAGGTGGCGGTAGCAGTCGGTGAGGTGCTGGGGCGGAGGCGGGTGGCGGTCAAGGCCCTCGGTCCGATCCTCGAAGGCTCCCGCAACATCACCGGGGCCGCCCTTCTGGGTGGCGGTGAGGTCATGGTGGTGGTCGACCCCAACTACCTGGGCGAGCTGGCGCGACACCAGCAGCAACGCCCGGGACCACGCCGTCGTGTGCTCGTAGTCGACGATTCGGCCGGGGTTCGTCAGCTCATAGCCGCGACTTTGAGTGGACGGGGATTCGATGTGGAAGTAGCCGAGAGTGCCCGGTTGGCGCTCCTGGCCATCTCGAGCGGGAACTTCGATGCCCTCGTGGTCGACTATGCCATGCCCCGCTCCAACGGCGTCGACCTGGTGCGGGCGTTACGGGCCAGCAACGTCCGGGTGCCAATTGTGATGGTCTCGGGGGTGGCTTCGCCGGATGAACAGGCCGCCGCCTGGGAGGCGGGAGTCGACGCCTATCTCGACAAAAGTGACCTCAGGCTCGGGGCCCTTGTATCGACACTTCGGTCGCTCTTGGACGGGCCTGCGGCATAGAGTGATTTGATGCCTCAGTTCGTGAACGACCTCGCCCGGTGGTTCTCGACGATTCCGCCCTGGGTGGGCCTCATAGTGGCTGCGATCGGCTTCGCGATCGCGCTGGCCAGCCAGCGACTAGTGGCTCAGGCCCGGGCCCGCGAGGAAGCGGCCCATCAGGAGGCCGAGGAGGCCCGGCATATCAAGAACGACTTCGTGGCGATGGTCAGCCACGAGTTGCGGACCCCGTTGACCTCGATTGCAGGGTTTGCCGAGACCCTGGCGAGCTCGTGGCAACAGCTGGACGTTGCCGAGGTGGATGAGTTCCTCGGATACATCCGCAAGCAATCTCAATATCTGGGCGACCTGGTCGAAGATGTCCTGGTCATCCCTCGCCTCGAGGCCGGCCGCCTCCGGTTCCACCCGGAGACGTTCGACCTGGGCCAGTTGGTGCACGATGTCGCGGCAATGCTCTTCCCGACCGGTGGTGGCCGGGAGGGGGCGGTTTCGCTCCCGACGGGCGTTCGTATGCAAGCCGATCCGAAGCGTGTGCAGCAGGTCGTCCGCAACCTTCTCGAGAACGCTCGCAAGTACGGGGGCGACCAGGTCCTCGTCGAGGGTTTTGCCCACGGAGAGCAGTACGTTCTGGTCGTCTCCGACAATGGCCCGGGCGTTCCCGATGGTTCGGCCAACCAGATCTTCGAGCATTTCGAGCAACTCTCGAAAGGGGACTCAAGATCTTCGTCCGGTATCGGCCTGGGTCTCCCGATCGCACGGCGCCTGGCCCGGGCCATGGGAGGCGATGTCTGGTACGAGCGCCGCTTCCCCACCGGCAGCCGCTTCTGCTTCTCGATGCCGGTGAAAGCGTTGGTTTCTGAGGAGTCGCCTGCCGCAACGCCGCACGCCGACCCGGCAATCAGTAGGCAGTAGGAAGTAGGAAGTCGGAAGCTCCAGAACACGACCACCCTTCCGCCTTCCGTCTTCCGCCTTCCGTCTTCCGTCTGGGCAAAACTACTTCCCTGTTATTTCGGTCCGGGCACCCAAGTACCATCTTGGGGGTGTGGTTCCAAGATGATCTGCTGGTCGACTCACCGCTGCTGGCCGATCTCAACCCCAGCCAGCGGGAAGCCGTGGCTGCCACCGAGGGCCCGGTGCTCGTTGTCGCCGGGGCGGGGTCGGGAAAGACCCGGGTCCTCACCCATCGCATCGCCCATCTGATCCGCGATCTCAACGTATCGCCCGATTCCATCCTCGCCATCACCTTCACCAACAAGGCGGCCGATGAGATGCGCTCGCGGGTTTCTCGTTTGGTGGGCCGGGCCACCCGGGCCATGTGGGTCTCCACCTTCCACTCGGCCTGTGTGCGAATTCTTCGGCGCGAAGCGCATCGCCTCGGTTATCGCTCGGCTTTCTCCATCTATGACGAGGACGACAGCGTCCGCCTCATCACGATTTGCGTCAAGGACCTGGATCTCGATCCGAAGCGCTTCCCACCCAAAGCCATCAAAGCCGCCATCTCTAAAGCCAAGAACGAACTCATCGACTACGAGAGTTACGCCTCCTCCGGTGACGGTTTCTATCACGAACAGGTAGCCGACGTCTATCGCCTGTACCAGCAACGGCTTCTCGAAGCATCGGCAATGGACTTCGACGACCTCTTGATGATCACTGTCGAGTTGTTCGGCGCTTTCCCCGATGTGCTCGCCCAATATCAAGAACGCTTCCGCTACATCCTGGTCGACGAGTATCAGGACACCAACCGGGCCCAGTACATCCTCGTTCGGCGCCTCTCCGAGAAGTATCGGAATCTGTGCGTCGTCGGGGATGGCGACCAGAGTATCTATCGATGGCGGGGCGCCGACATCCGCAATATCAACGACTTCGAGAAGGACTTTCCCGACGCCCGCGTGGTGGTCCTCGACCAGAACTACCGCTCGACCGACACCATTCTCGACGCTGCCAACGCCGTCATCGCCAACAACCCCCGTCGCACTCCCAAGCGGCTCTGGAGCGACCGGGGCAAAGGCGAGCCCATTGTCCGGTTCGAGGCAGAGGATGAGCACGACGAGGCCGGTTTTGTCGCCGACGAGATCGAGCGCCTGACCGAGCTCGGTTACAACCTCGCCGACGTGGCGGTCTTCTACCGGACTAATGCCCAGTCCCGCGTGATCGAGGACGTGCTCGTTCGGCGAGGGGTGCCGTACACGGTCGTGGGCTCCGTCAAGTTCTACGAGAGGAAGGAGATCAAGGACGCTCTGGCCTACCTCCGATCGATAGTCAATCCTGACGACGCCGTGGCCCTCAAACGAATAATCAACGAGCCCAGGCGAGGGATCGGAGACACCAGCATCGGGCACGTCGATCGCTTTGCCGAAGCCAACAAGATCCCGTTTGGAGAGGCCCTGCGTCGGGCCCGGGAGATCACGCAACTTACCTCGCGAGTCGAGCGCCAGATCCTCGAGTTCGCCGGACTCCTCGACATGATGACGATGAAAGCGGACGTGGGTGGCGTGGCGGCGGCGGTCGACTCGGTGATGCATGACACCGGTTACATGGCCGCCCTCGAATCGGAGAAGACCATCGAGGCCCTCGGTCGCATCGAGAACCTGCGTGAACTCTCATCCGTTGCGAACGAGTTCGAATCCTCCAATGAGGGATCGGTAGTCAACGGGCAGGAGTGGGACGACCTTCCCAACCTCGCGCGGCTGGAGTTGTTCCTCGAAACCGTCAGCCTGCAAAGTGATGTCGACGAATTGGAAGAGGGGGCGGGGGCGGTCACTCTCATGACCCTTCACAACGCCAAGGGTCTCGAATATCCGGCGGTTTTTCTGGCCGGCCTCGAAGACGGAATCTTTCCTCATATGCGAACGCTCGGCGACCCCGAAGAGATGGAGGAGGAGCGGCGTCTGGCATATGTGGGCATCACCCGCGCTCAGGACCGGCTTTACCTGACATCGGCCTGGAGCCGGATGCTTTTCGGAGGCACCAATTACAACCCTCCCTCCCGGTTCTTGAAAGAGATCCCGGCCGACCTCATGGAGAAGGCCGGCAAACGATCCCGCACCTCCGTCGCCGAGAGCTCATGGTCGGGCCGCGCCACGGTTGCGGCCACCGACATCGGGCCCGGCGATCGCGTCCGTCACGACAAGTGGGGGATGGGAACAGTGAGAGAAGTGATCGGCAGCGGCGACCGGGCCGAAGCTGAGGTGGTCTTCGACGGAGAAGGCAAGAAGCGCCTCCTCCTCTCCTGGGCCCCCCTCCAGAAGGTCTAGCCGCTCGTACCGTTCTCGCCACCCAAACGGTGTACCGCGGGTGCGAATTGGGTCGCCAGAACCGATCGCTACTCGATCGCAGCCCGCTTCTTCTCCACATCGGCGAGTAGGTCCTCCCATGACTTGGAGAACTTCTCGACGCCTTGCTCCTCGAGCAGCCGAGTGACGTCCTCCATGTCGATTCCGACCGCCTCGAGTTCAGCGAGGACACCACGAGCCTCTTCGATCTCCCGCGGGCCGAACGGCTGGGGCAGGGGCAGGCCGTGGTCCTGGTAACCATCGACGGTCTCGAGTGGCATGGTGTTGACGGTGTGAGGCGCCACCAGACCGGTGACGTACATCGTGTCGTCATAGGCGGGGTTCTTGGTCGAAGTCGATGCCCATAGTGGCCGCTGCACGCGTCCTCCGGCCGCCCCCAGCTCCAACCACTCTGCCGTACGGAACTGGTCGAGAAACAGGCCATAGGCGGCGCGGGCATTGGCGATGGCGGCCTTGCCCCGCAATGCAAGTGCCGCGGGGGTACCGATCTTCTCCAGCCTTTGGTCCACCTCCGTGTCGACCCGGGAGACAAAGAAGGACGCAACCGAATTGACAGTCTTCAGTTTTCCGCCGGAGGCTCCAAACTCAGTCAGCCCGGTCTGATACGCCTCGATCACTTCGGCATACCGCTCCAGCGAAAAGATCAAAGTGACGTTCACGGAGACCCCCTCCGACGTGAGGCGCCTTATCGCCTCGACGCCTGGCCGCGTGGCGGGGACCTTCACCAGAAGGTTGGCCCGATCGATCCGCTTGACCCACTGACGGGCCTCGACGATCGTCGCCTCGGCATCGGCGGCGAGGCCGGGGCTAACTTCGACAGAGACGAACCCATCGCCGCCGTCGCTCCACTCCCACACCGAGCGGAGAATGTCGCAGGCATCGGCGATGTCGGTGCCGACAAGGCTCGCCAATATCTCGGCGGAGTCGTGGCCGGCCTTGGCGAGCTCCCGCAGCGGCCGGTCGTAGTCGGCGCCTTTGGTGATGGCGCCGGCAAAGATCGTCGGGTTGGAGGTGACTCCGCTGATGGCGTCTTCGGTGATTCGCCGCTCGAGTTCGCCCGAGTCGATCATCGAACGACTGATCTGGTCGGACCAGACGCTTTGACCGGCCGCCGGCAGACCGTGAAGGCGGGAATTGAGCATTACGGGGCTCCTAACGATGTCTCGGGTCCAAATTAGCCCGGCGCCCGAGTTGTCAGGCGGGCCAGGGCATTCACAGTGGGTTGTGGGCGACCACCGTGCCTGCCGCCGTGCTGGCGGCGGTAACCTCAGTTGTCGTGCCGCGCCGCATCCTGATCGCCAAACCCGGGCTCGACGGCCACGATCGGGGAGCAAAAGTCATCGCTCGGGCTCTGCGCGATGCCGGCAACGAAGTCATCTACTCGGGATTGCACCAGACCCCCGAGCAGATCGTGGCGACTGCGATCGACGAAGATGTGGCGGCGGTCGGCCTCTCCTCGCTGTCGGGGGCCCACCTGACCCTCTTTCCCAAGGTGGTCAAACTGCTGCGGGCTGCAGGGGCCGATGACATTGTCGTGTTCGGGGGAGGGATCATCCCCGACGGCGACGTCGCGACCCTCGAGGAGGCCGGTCTCGCAGCAGTGTTCGGGCCTGGGACCGGCCTGACGGAAATCACCGATTGGGTCGCCGCTAACGTCGCGGCTCCGTGATGTCTTTTCACCCGGCGTCTGGCGTCTGGCGCCTGACGTCCCCGAGTAACCGTCTTCCGGCTTCCGCTTTCCGTCTTCGGTTTCTCGTATGAAGATCCACGAATACCAGGCCAAACAGCTGATGGGGGCGCGCGGCGTACCGGTTCCGCTCGGGCAGGTGGCCACTACCGTCGAGGAAGCCGTGGCCGCGGTCGGACCCCTCATCGAGAAGTCGGGCAACCCGGTCGTAGTCGTCAAGTCGCAGATCCATGCCGGCGGACGCGGCAAAGGCACCTTCAAGGAGTTTCCCGACCTTCGGGGAGTCAATGTCGTCACCGCCGGGATCGAGGGCGGAGTCGCTGCCGCCGAGGCCGCAGTGCGAGACCTGGCCCAGAAGATGCTGGGCTCAACGCTGGTGACGATCCAGACCGGTCCGTCTGGCAAGCAGGTCAACCGTCTCTACATCGAGCAGGGCATCGATATCGACCGCGAGCTCTACCTTGCCGTGCTGCTCGATCGGTCCGCATCGCGCAACGTCGTGATGGCTTCGACCGAAGGCGGCATGGACATCGAGAAGGTTGCCGAAGAGACGCCGGAGCGGATCCTGCGCGAGACGATCGATCCTGCCATCGGATTAGCGAGTTTCCAGGCCAGCCGGCTCGGCTGGGGCCTTGGCCTGGAAGGTGAGCCACATGCCAACTTCGTCAAGTTCGTCGCGACTTTGTCCCGCCTCACGGCCGACCTCGATGCCGATCTGATCGAAATCAATCCGTTGGTCCTCACCAGGACGGGGACCGTGATGGCTCTCGACGGAAAGATGGCCTTTGACGACAACGCCTTGTTCCGCCATCCCGATCTGGCGGCCCTGCGGGATGAGACGGAGGAGGACCCGTCCGAACTCGAAGCCAAGAAGACCGGGCTGTCATACATCAAGCTCGACGGAAGCATTGGATGCATGGTCAATGGGGCGGGATTGGCGATGGCGACAATGGACATCATCAAGTATTTCGGTGGTGAACCGGCCAACTTCCTGGACGTCGGTGGGGGCGCCAATGCCGAGCAGGTGGCGGCGGCTATCCGGATCATCACCGCCGATCCGAGCGTCAAAGGGATCTTCGTGAACATCTTTGGCGGGATCATGCGATGCGACACCGTCGCCGAAGGAATCATCGCAGGCGTCCAGCAGGTCGGGCTTGGCGTGCCGATGGTCGTTCGCCTGGAGGGAACCAATGTCGAACTGGGCAGGCAGATGCTCGACGATTCCGGCCTCAACCTGGTGACCGCCGCCGACATGAAAGACGGCGCCCAGAAGATCGTGGACCTGGCCCGATCACATGCCAGACCTCAGACCCCAGGAGTGGCGCCGGACGCCGGCCGCCCATGAGCATTTTGATTGGGTCCGAGACGAAGTTGTTGATCCAGGGGCTGGGCAAGACCGGCCGATTCCACGCCGACCGTTCGATCGCCTACGGGACTCGGATCGTCGCCGCGGTGCATCCCAGCCGGGCAGGCGAGACCGAAGTGTTCGAGGGCGAAATCGACGAATCCGGTGCCCCGGACCGACCCGAACGCTACCGGGTCGACCTTCCCATCTTCAGAACGGTGGAGGAGGCAATGACCGAGACCGGAGCCAACGCCTCCGTCGTGTTTGTTCCTCCGGCAGGGGCGGCCGACGCCATCATGGAGGCCGCCGCGGCCGGCTTGCCGTTGATCGTCGCCATCACCGAGGGCGTTCCGGTAGCCGACATGATCCGCGTCAAGCGGTACCTGGAGGGAAAACCGGTGCGCCTGGTCGGCCCCAACTGCCCGGGGGTGATAACTCCGAAGGAGTGCAGGATCGGGATCATGCCGGGCTACATCCATCAGCCCGGGCGAATCGGTGTCATTTCCCGTTCGGGAACTCTGACGTACGAGGCGGTCTATCAACTGACCCGCCTCGGCCTGGGCCAGACGACTGCGGTCGGCATCGGTGGCGACCCCGTCAACGGAACCAACTTCGTCGACGTCCTTCGACTGTTCAACGACGACCCCGCGACCGAAGGCGTAATCATGATCGGTGAGATCGGCGGCACCGCCGAGGAAGACGCCGCCGCCTTCGTTGCCGACCACATGACCAAGCCCGTAGCCGGCTTCATCGCCGGTACCACTGCCCCGCCCGGCCGGCGGATGGGCCACGCCGGCGCAATCATCTCCGGGGGCAAAGGCACGGCCGAGGCCAAGATCGCCGCATTAGGCGAAGCCGGCATCGTCATTGCCCCGACCCCCACGGACATGGGCGCGGCCATGGTTGAAGCCCTCGGCCGCTAGACGCAGACGGCAGCCGCCAGGCGGCGATGGCAGTTCGAGCGCGTCCATCAGGAGGAGACGTCAGACGCCAGACGCCAAATATTGGGCGCGACGTCTGGTTGCTTCTGGCTCTGAATACCGAGACGCGTCGCTACGTACAGGCGGTCATGGCCGGGCTGGCGTCTGGCGTCTCAGAACGGAACGCGTATTCTCCTCATCACCGCCGTTCGTTCCTGGGTATGGCGTCTCGGTTCCGGGCGACGACCTCTAAGCCGCCAACTGGACCCTCCTTACCAGTTGCGCATTCACAGCCACCACTACTGTCGAGGCGCTCATCAGGACAGCTGCGGCGGCGGGGGGCAGGACCACCCCCACCCCGGAGAGGGCTCCGGCAGCCAGGGGAATTGCCGCCACCTTGTATCCGGCGGCCCAAACCAGGTTTTGGATCATCTTGCGATAACCCGCCGCGGAGATCTTGCGAATGGCTACGACCCCCCTCGGGTCATCCGACGCCAGGACTATTCCGGCCGACTCGATGGCAACGTCGGTCCCGGCTCCGATCGCAATCCCCACATCGGCTTGGGCAAGGGCGGGGGCGTCATTGACCCCATCGCCCACCATCGCGACCCGCGCCCCGCGCCTCTGCAGATCGGCCACTCGTGAGTGCTTGTCCTCGGGCAACACCTCTGCGAGCACCTCGTCGATGCCGAGGTCGTTGGCCACCGCCTCGGCCACCTGGCGAGCATCGCCGGTGATCATCGCCACTTTGACGCCGAGGCTGTGAAGTCGGCTGACGGCCTCCCTCGACTCGGCCCTGATCTCATCCTCTAGGGAGATGGCCCCGACGACGGCGCCGTCGACGGCGACGAAAAGCACGGCCGCCCCCCGCCTCCGCCATGTGCCAACGTCCGTTTCCAGCTCGACCGGGATTTCGAGGCCACGGTCACGTACCAGGTTGGGACCGCCAACCGCGACGCTTTGCCCACCAACCTCAGCCTCCACCCCGCGCCCGCTCATCGCCCTGAAGCCGCTCGCCGGCGGCACCTCGCCCCGACCTCGGGCTGCGTCCACAATCGCCCGGGCCAGTGGATGCTCGGAATCCATCTCGGCCGCCGCCGCCAACGCCAGCACCCGGTTCTCGTTTCTGTCGATTCCTATCACGCCGGTCACACGGTGGGAGCCTTTGGTCAGCGTGCCGGTCTTGTCGAAGATCACGACATCGACCATTCGCATCCGTTCCAGCGCCAGACGATCCTTGACCAGGATGCCATGGCGGGCAGCCATGCCCGTCGTGATCGATATCA
>DATEEG010000516.1:0-5954 GCA_035281305.1 Acidimicrobiia bacterium
TGAACCGAGCAGGCACGGATAGGGTGGGCCGTAAGACGGGTTAGGTGTTGTCCCCTGAAAGGGAAGCCCCTACGCTCGACCGACGGCCTCGACTCCGGCGACCTTTTCGATTTCCCTGACGAGCCGGTGGTATTGCGAGTCCTCGAGGTCGCCCGAGATCGTCACCATCCCGTCGCGCACGTCGATCTCGACATTTGCAAGCTGCGCGGGCCCCATGACCTCGCTCCTGATCTTCTGACGGATGAGGTCGTCATTCAGGTCGACAGAAGGGCTGTCCGACTTCAGTTCGTGAGCCAGTCCCTTCAACCGATTGGACTGGAACTTGATCTGTTGCCGGGCCGCAGCCTGGACCTTGCGAAAGCGCGACCTGGTCTGGTCGTTCAACCGGGCTCGTCGGCCCTTTCCCCGCTCAGGATCGAAGAGGTAGGCGACCAGGGCACTACCGACCCCGACCGCGGCCATCTTTGCTAGCCCTGCCATCGTTCCTCCCTGTTAGATCTAGACCCGGGCTTTACCCGAAGGTCGGAGACTCAAAACCCGAGACACCGCAGCTGAATCGAGCCTTGGGTTTACCGAATCCCGGTGTCATACATCAGTACGCCCACGTCGATCGATCCGGATGCTGCTTCGACATCGACAGGTTCGGGAGTCCCCATCAGTCCCTCGGCGGGTTGAGCCACGATCTGATAACGCCCCGCTGCCAGGTCGAAGGAGAACCGGCCGTCGGGCCCTGTCGTGGTCTCGACGCGATCGCCCGATTCGGCAACGGCCACGACGACAGCACCCGCCACCGGACGGGGAGCACAGGCCGGGTCGGGCGGGTTGGTTTCGACCGGGCACACCGGACCTGCTTCGGCTCGACCCGAAACGACGATTCCGGCCGCTGGCGCCCGACCGCAGGACACCAACACAAGCATCATCGCCAGACCGAGAACGAGGACTCGCAGATCGGACTCTTTCAACACGAGTCGTCTATTGGGTGAACGTGATGAAGTATCCGTCGGGATCGCGTAGCACCAATTCGCGCGCACCCCATTCACGCTCCTCGATTCCCCATTCGCAATCGACCTTGTGGCGGATCTCCTCGTACACAGCATCGACATCGTTCGTGGGGATGTATAAGCACCCGGTCAGGTTCGGTTCACCCTCCCACGGGGTGGCCCCCTCCAGAAACCGGAACACCGTGTTGTCGCGAGCTAGCTCACACCAGGTTGGCATCTCGACGGGATGGGAACCTCGAACGTCGAAACCGGCCCGCGTGTACCACGCCATCGTTCGCTTAACGTCGCTCGACTTCAGAATCGCCACGAGTCGCTCGGTCGGCGGCATCAGCATTCTCCTTCGATGCGGCTTGGCGGGCTGACGTTAGGCGCCACCACCCGTATCGGCTCAGGTGACTCCAAGTCCGAGACGGCGGGTTCCGGCTTCGTTTGTGGATCGGCCGGTTCGGGTACTCCGGCACGGGTCCCAAACCAGAAAGCTGCGTCAGCCCATGATCGATGAGATCGGATCCAATTCAGAACCTGAGCCGAAAGTTGAGTACCGGGCAGGTACCCGGGGCTGGCTCTATGACGTTGACGGCAAAGATTCTCCGATTCAGGTCGACGGGTCACGGCTGCCCAGGATCGGCAAGAAGCAAATGCTCTGGATCGACATCGATCTCGATGCAGCGGGACCACTCGACCAACTCTGGGATCAACTAGGAATTCCGGATCTCAGCGAGACCTTCGCCCAGGGAGGCTCCCGCCCGAAGCTGGTTCGCTATCCAGGATTTCTCCATCTCAACGTCTTTGCCCTTCGGAATGATCGGGCCGACCAGGAGCCGATGCCCCTTCATTGCCTGGTCGGCAAGAACTGGATCGCCACGTTGCACGAAGGCGCCCTGGATCTCGCCGACCGTTTCAACGAACCGCTGATCGGGGAAACGCGCCTGGGCGAACTGGACGGACCGCGTTTTCTGGCCATGGTTCTGCATTGGCTCCTCAACGGATACTTCCTGGCGATCGAGGAGCAGCAGTTGGCGTCGGACCGCCTCGATGAAGATCTCCTCGGCAGGTCCGCCGACCAGCTCGATTCGGAACCGCTTGACCGTCTTGTGAACATGCGCCGAACGGTCCGACGGCTTCGGACGTCGCTCAGCCAGCATCGCGAATTGCTTGCGCTCCTCAGTCAGCCTCACTCCGAGTTGCTGTTCGACTCGAAGTCGTCCGCCGATTTCGAGCACCTCTCTCGTCGCTTCGAGCGAGCTATCGATTCGGTCGACAATGCCCGCGAGATGATTGTCGGATCATTTGACATCTTCATGACCCAGACCACCAGCGCCACCAACGAGATCATGAAGCGCTTGACGCTCGTTTCAGTCCTCCTGCTGCCGGCCGCCGCTCTGGCGGGGATCATGGGAATGAACTTCAAGGTGCCAATATTCGAGTTCCCTTGGATGTTTGGCGTGACGCTCGCGATCATGGCGCTGCTGGCCGGGATCACAATTCTCGTAGCCAAATTGCGCCGATGGATCTGAGGCTCTTCCCGCACACACCCGTTCGCTCTTCCCGCCCGTGACCAGCATGGACGGAATCGCCGAACTCGTCGCCGCGGGATTCGGGTTGGGCGCACCGCTGGGCGAACTCAGCCCGGTCGCTCGCGGTGAGCAGGGTCAGGTCTGGCGGCTTGATACCGGGCAGGGCTCATATGCGGTCAAGGAGAGCTTCGAGCTTTCGAGCGAGATCGAAGCCGCGGCGGACGTCTCCTTTCAGGAAGCCGTCCTGGCCTCATCTTCCGTCTCGATGCCGCGCCCGATCAGGACCGCTACCGGCACGGTGCTGGCAACGATCGCCGGTCGCCAGGTCAGGGCCTATGAGTGGTTCGATCTCCTGCCGACCGACTACGAGTTCGACGCGGTGGCTATCGGCGATACCATCGCAGCCATTCACCGGGTGCAGCATGAACCAGCCCGGCCGCTCCACCCGTGGTACACCGATCCGGTCGGAAAGTCGACCTGGCACGACCTCAGTCGCCGGCTCACCGAGGCCAGAGCACCGTTCGCCGACGGATTCGCCGCTGAGGTTCCGATGCTGGTCGCGCTGGAGGCGCTGATCGAACCTCGGCAGAACTTGCAGAACTGCCATCGGGATCTCTTCGCCGACAACATCCTTCCGAAGGTTCATGGTGGAATTTGCGTGATCGACTGGGAGAACTGCGGGCTCGAGGAGCCCGGTCAGGAGCTTGGCGTCGTCTTATTCGACTTCACAGTGGGCAACCCTGAACGATCGCGGCGGCTGTACGACGCCTACGTCGACGCCGGGGGGCCGGGACGGTTGACCCACCGCGGGGCTTTCTCGATGTTGATTGCCCAGTTCGGCCATTTCTTCGAGTCGGCCGCGGAAGAATGGCTCGACCCTTCCTCATCCCAAGAGGACCGCGAGCACGCCAGCGGCCGCTTCGACGAACTTTTCGCCAAACCGCTGACGCTCGACCGGATCGACGAGATCCTGGACGCTGTCTCCGGCTAGGCGTGCTCTACAGGACCAGGGCGTCAAGGGCGATGCCGATCATCGCCTCCACGGCTTCGTGGACGACCGGGCGGTTGGGGTTGTAACCCTCCATGGTGTCGTCCTTTTCAATCAGGGGATTGCCGTCGATTGCCAGGATCGCCCCGGCTGCGGCACCGTGCAGAGAAGCGATGACGAACAGGGCGGCAGCCTCCATCTCAACGGCGACGACCCCCGCTTCGTGCCACATCGGAAGCGAGCTTCCCAGTACGTCATGCGGATAGAAAGGGGCCAGTGTCAGCACGACCCCGCTGTGAACGTCGACCCCGGCTGCCCGACCAATCGCCAGGAGCCGTTCCACGATTCGATGGTCGGCGACCGCCGGAAATTCGGGCGGGACTACGTACTGGGTGTAGCCGTCGGATCGAACGGCGGCAGTGGCAACAACCAGATCACCGTCAACTACATCAGGCTGCATGCCCCCGGCGGTGCCGGCCCGGATCACTACCTCTGCACCGGCCCGGTAGAGCTCCTCGAAGCACACCGCCGCCCCGGCGCTGCCCACGCCATGAGAGACAACGGCCACCACGGTCCCCCGATGTTCGCCCACGAACGTCACGTACTCCCTCGTTCGCCCCAACTCCCTCACCCCGCCGAGGCGGGCTGCCGCTTTTTCGGCCCGGGCGGGATCGCCCACCACCAGGGAGCGAGCCGGAAGGTCGCCGGCCCTGACGCCGAGGATCGGCAGCTTCGTATCTGGCGAGACTTTGACCGCGGGCATTCAGATCACCCTCTCGCTGCCACCGTCGATGGGAATCTGAGCCCCGGTGGTAGCCGCGAAGCGATCGGAGCAGAGGTCGGCGACGACACCGGCGACGGTGTCGGAAGTGATCTCGACGTGCAGCAGATTGCGTTGCTTGTACTCCTGAGGGGTGAGGCCGTAGCGAGCCGCTCGCTCGGCAATCAAGTCGTCAGTCCAGAGCCCGGTGTCGAAGACGGCGTCGGGATGGACCACGTTCACTCTGATGCCGGCGCCGGCCCACTCCAGCGCCGCGACTCTGGCCAGCTGGGTCACCGCTGCTTTCGAGGCCGAGTAGGCGCCGGCCCCTGGACCGGGAGCCGGGACGTTCTTTGATGAGATCACCACGACCCGACCTCCCACTGGCGACAAACGGAGCACCGGGTCGGCCAGATGAAACAGTTGCGCCACCGAGTCGGTGTTGATCGCCATGACCTGCCTCCAGGATTCGGCCTGCAAGGTAGCGAGCGACTCCGAGGCACCGAAGACGCCGGCTGCGGCCACGACGATGTCGATACCGCCAAAAGCTTCGACCGCCTCCGTTATCGCCTCTTCCTGGGCGGCGGCGTCCACGAGGTCGACGGTGATTCCCAGCCAGGCGGGACCATCGAAAGCTCCGCCCACGGACGGGGTTCGGTCGAGACCCACCACTGCCGCCCCTCGGGCCAGCAACTCGGCGGCACAGGCCCGGCCGATCCCCGATGCCGCCCCGGTGACGAGGGCCACCATTCCGGTGAACTCGGGGAGGGCGCCGGCCCTGCGAAGTTTGGCCTGCTCGAGGTCCCAGTACTCCGCATCGAACAGATCGGCCGCGGACAGAGCTCGATAACCCCCAAGGTGATCCTCGGCCCGTTCCAGAACCGGAATCGTGCGGCGATAGATGTCCGCAACGATGACGGCGTCGCCCGCAGTCCTGCCTAGTGCCAGCATTCCCAGGTCGCGATCTAGCACCACCCGGGGGGCGGGATCGAGCATCTGCAGGGGAACCCGGCCCCGGCTCTCATTCTCCTGGAAATACCTGCGGTACTCGTCGGAAAACGCTTCGACGTCACGACCGATCATCGGCAGGCGCTTGGTGCGGATCACGTGATCGGGAGTCAGGGGCCCGCGCCGGGCCAGCGACTGCAGATCGTCGCGCCTGACGAATCTGGCCACGGCTGGCTCGGCATGACGCATGCTGATCATCGGCGTCCCGGCCATTCTCGAAATCTCGAGCCGGAGGGACGCCAGCGTCGCGACGTCGGCAGGCGGGAGGGGATCGACTTTGACCATCCGCTCGGGCGCGTTGTCATTCAGCCAATCCTCCGCCCGGGTGATCAACTCGACGTGCTGGGCGTAAGCCTCTTCGGTCGTCGCCCCGAAGGTGAACAACCCGTGATTGAGCAGAACCATCCCTATCGGGTCCTCGGTGGCTTGCCGGGGCCACAGATCTCGCACCGCTTTGGCCAGGTCGAATCCCGGCATGACGTAGGGGACGATCACGACGGCGGGTCCGAATACCTCCCGAACCCGCCGCTCCCCGTCGGCCAGGTTGGTGAGAGTGACGATGACATCGGCGTGGCTGTGCTGCACCGCCTCGTACGGGAGAAATGCGTGGAGGAGACTCTCGACCGAGGGTTGGGGGGCACCGGGGTCGAGGCGGGCGGCCGCCAGCTCGCGCATCATGG
>DATEEG010000517.1:0-6919 GCA_035281305.1 Acidimicrobiia bacterium
CTGGTAGCCCTCGGCGATCGACACGATCAAGACCACCAGTGGAACGGCGATCACGAGGCCAAGAAGCAGCAGGCGCCAAACCGGGCTGGCCCTGGTCTCCGGGGAAGTCACGAAGACATTCTGGCGGGCCGGGCGTCCCGGCAGCGTTACGGACCGCACTCCCCGTTCTGGTGACGGTTCACCCACCGCCGGGGTGGTGAACCGTCACAAGAACGCACAGCCACCCCGGGCCTCCATAAAGTGCTCGCCGATGCCGGTCATGCGCAACGACAAGCGAACGATTCTCGGCTGGGCGATGTACGACTGGGCCAACTCGGCGTACACCACAACGACCCTGGCCGTTCTGATGCCGGCGTTGTTCACCGGCGAGATCATGCCGGAGGCCGGCTTCACGATTCTCGGGCGAACCTTCGACGGCGAATCGCTGTTCGGGTACACCGTCAGTTTCGCGGCGATCCTTGCCTTTGTGGTCTCTCCGGTGCTCGGGGCGGTCGGTGATTTTTCTGGTTCGAAGCTCCGGTTCCTCAGGGTCTTCGCCTATTCGGGGGCTGCGCTTTCCACCCTCTTCGCCCTCGCCGGACCCGGAGATGTGTGGTTCACGATCTTGTTGTTCCTGGTGGTGGAAAGCTGCTGGGCGATCGCCCAGGTGTTCTACGACAGCTTCCTTCCTCACATCACGACCTCCGACACCATCGACAAGGTCTCGTCGCGCGGTTTTGCGTTCGGATATCTAGGTGGGGGCCTGCAGTTCCTGCTGGCACTCTTGCTTCTCCAATTCTCGCCCGACTCCTTTCAATCGACCGCCGCCCGGATCGGAATCGTCCTGGCAGGTATGTGGTGGCTCGGTTTCTCCATCTTCAGCTTCCGGCGACTGTCGGAGCCGGCCCCGGCGCAGGTCCTTCCCGAGAAATACCGGACCGGTGCGCGCTCGTGGGCATATGTCCGGGTCGGCTTTCATCGCACGGTCGCCACCACCCGTCGCCTCCGGCTGTTCCCGCAACTACTCCTTTTCCTTCTCGCCTTCCTTCTCTACAACGACGGTGTCCAGACGGTGATTTCGATTTCGGCGGCATACGCGACCGAGACGCTCGGGCTCGAAACCGCAGATGTGGCGCTCGCCTTCCTCGTGGTGCAGGTGGTGGCCTTCGGAGGTGCTCTGGCCTTTGGCTGGCTGTCTTCCAAGATTGGGCCGAAGCGGGCGATCCTGGTCTCGCTGGTTCTCTGGACCGGGGTTTCGGTGCTTGGCTACTTCCTTCCCGCGGGAGAATTCCTCCCGTTCGCAGGGTTGGCCGCGTCTGTCGGGCTCGTATTGGGAGGCACTCAGGCTCTCTCTCGCAGCCTCTACGCCTCGATGATCCCCGAGGAGGCGTCGGCCGAGTTTTTCGGGTTCTACTCGGTCTTCTCCAAATTCGCCTCGATATGGGGTCCCCTGTTGTTCGCCCTGGTCAACGACATCACGGGCAGCAGCCGCAATGCCATTCTCTCTCTCATCGTGTTCTTCGTCCTCGGCTTCCTCCTCCTCTCGCGGGTCGACATCGAGGAAGCGCGCCGCGCCAAGGAGCAGTGGAAGTTCGAGGGAGCCGAGGCAATCGTCGAGTAACGTCAGAGCCGTGAGCGACGACTCGACGAGGAGCGATCCCGGTTTCGAACGGGAACCCGATCTCGTCCAGAAGGCAGAGAAGACGAAGAGTGTTTCGGACTTCTCATGGAGCCTGGCCGGATTCCTTTTGATCGGCCTGGGGTTCG
The DNA here is from genome assembly GCA_035281305.1 of Acidimicrobiia bacterium. Lineage (GTDB taxonomy): Bacteria > Actinomycetota > Acidimicrobiia > Spongiisociales > ZC4RG35 > DATEEG01. The sequence continues at coordinate 1,747 of DATEEG010000517.1, forward strand.
TAGTATTTGCGGTCCAAAACGCCGTTGACGTTCCGGTCGAGTTCTTTACGTGGGACTTCACCGTGTCGCTTCCGCTCCTGCTGGTCGTCACGGCCCTGATCGCCGTCATCGCCGACGAGATCGTCGGGCTGATACGTCGTCGTCGACGCCGCCGGCGAATGGCCGAGAGAGAAGAGCTCAAGCGTTACCGCAGCACGTGAGTGAACGGCGGCAGAGGCTCGTCGTAGTGGGTGGCGACGCCGCCGGGATGTCGGCGGCGAGCCAGGCCCGCCGGCTGAACAGAGAGCTCGACATTGTCGCCTTCGAGCGCGGGACCTACGTCAGTTACTCGGCCTGCGGCGAGCCCTACTACGTGGGTGGTCTTGTCAAGAGCCTGGACCAACTGGTCGCTCGAACACCGGCGCAGTTCGCCAAGCGCGATATCGAAGTCCACACGAGGCATGAAGTGACGGCTCTCGACCCCGGTCGACAAGAAGTGACTGTCGTCGACCTCGCAACGAATTCGCCCCGGACGATCGGCTACGACCACCTGATGATCTCCACCGGCTCACGCCCGCTTCGCCCGTCTTACATCGAGGGAGTGAATCTGCCGGGTGTCGTCGGATTGCGAACTCTCGACGACGCCGCAGCGGTGAAGCAGCACGTCGACGATGGCGTTGAGAAGGTGCTCGTTCTCGGGGGTGGATACATCGGGATCGAGATGGCCGAAGCGCTTACCGACCGCGGTATCGAAGTCATCATGGTGACATCGGGCAGGCACGTTCTCGAGAAAACCCTCGATGACGATATGGGTTCACTGGTCGACGAAGCGGTCCGGTCATACGGGGTCGAGCTTCACACCGGACTGCGGGTCGAATGCATCCAGGGCACCGACCGCGCCACCGGAATCGGATGCGACCGAATCGAATTCTCGGCGGACCTGATCGTGATCGGCCTCGGAGCCGGCCCCGAAGTGGACCTCGCCGAAGCAGCGGGGATCCCCCTGGGAGAGTCAGGCGCCATCGCGGTCGACGAATACCAACGCACCGGAGTCGAAGGTGTCTGGTCGGCGGGAGACTGCGCCGAGGTCGTCCATCGCGTCACCGGCCGGCCGGTCAATGTTCCACTGGGGACCGTCGCCAACAAGACCGGTCGGATCGCCGGCACGAATATCGCCGCCTCGATCAACGGAACCGACCTCGCGCGCTTTCCGGGTGCGATCGGTACGGCCATAACGAAGGTCGGCGACACCGAGATCGCGCGGACCGGCCTAAAGGTGGATCAATCCCGCCAGGCCGGATTCGAACCGGTGGTTGGCTCTGTCACCGGTACGACCACAGCCGGATACTGGCCGACGGCGCAAAGGATCGACCTGATGGTCATCGCGGACCAGACGACCGGACGGGTCCTGGGAGGCCAGATCGTGGGAGGAACCGGGGCGGGCAAGAAGATCGATGTGATTGCCACCGCGATCTGGGCCGGTATGACCGCCGAGGAGTTGTCATGGGTCGATCTTGCCTACGCCCCTCCCTTCAGCGGGGTCTGGGATCTGGTTCACATCGCCGCTCGACGGGCGGCCGGGAACTGACATGCGCACCGGGTGGATGGCCGACCGGCTGCGTCAGGGCCGGTGGGCGGCGGGCTCCGGTGTGCTCGTCGCCGCTCTCGTCGGATCCTGTTCAGCAGACGGAGGAGGAGGGACGGGCACCGGAGTCGAAGTGCCGGCAACCGACGTCGAGGTGGTTGTCACCTCGGTGACGGACGGCGACAGCTTTCGAGCTGAATCACCGGCAGGCGAGGTCGAGGTGCGGTTGCTGGGCCTGAATTCACCGGAGCTCGACGAGTGCCACGGCCAGGCCGCCAGGGATGCCCTTGTCGACCTGATCGAAGACCGCACCATCGGCCTTGCCACCGAACCAGAGGTCGATCAGTTCGACCGGGTTCTGGCCCGGGCCGTGGTCGACCAAACCTACGTGAACTGGCAGATGGTGAGTGACGGCCACAGTGTTGTGATGACCGAGGCAGGCGCCGACCGGGAGGCGCTCCTCGAAGCGGAGGAAGCCGCCCGGACCGGTGGGATGGGGATGTGGGCGGGTGACATCTGCGGAGCGGTGGGGCCGCGGGCCGCCCTGGAGATAACAACCGTCAACTTCGACCCGCCGGGCGCTGATGACGAAGAGTCCGTGACGATCATCAACTCCGGGTCCGACTCGATCGACCTCATGGGTTTCGTGCTGCGAGATGAGTCGTCTGTCAACCGCTTCGTGTTTCCCGGGGTCTCCCTGGTGGCAGGAGAAGAACTGATAGTCGCTCGGGGATGCGGTGAGAGGAGGCAAGGAACTATCCCCTGGTGCACCGAACAGCCGATCTGGAACAACGAGGGCGATACGGTTCTCCTGCTCGATCAGGCAGGTCGGATCGTCGCCATGCGCCGGTATTAGCTAACTTCTGTTGGGAAACACACCTAAGGAGGGTGACGTGGCATTTAAGGACACCCTGAAGGGCCTGGTCGACAAGACCAAGGAACTGGCCGAGGAGGCCGCCGAAAAGGCCGCCCCGGTTCTCGAAAAGGCCAAAGAGAAGGCTGGCGAGGCTCTGGAAAAAGCCGGACCTGCGATGGAGAAGGCCAAGGAAGCCGCCGGCGAGGTCTGGGAGAAGGCGACCGACAAGATCGACGAGATGCGCAGCGGCAGCGGTGGTGGCGGCGGCGGGGTCGAGGCGGCCAAAGAGGCTGCAGCCGATGCCGCAGCCGAAGTCAAGGATGCGGCCGGTGATGTCGCTGCCGAAGCCAAAGACGCGGCCGGTGATGTCGCTGCCGAAGCCAAAGACGCGGCCGGCGACATGATGGATGCAGCCAAAGAGGGCATCGAAGACATGAAGGACAAGGCGACCGGCGAGGGCTGAACGTCGCGTTCGTCCTCGAAACCTAATGCTATTTCGTGCGATTTCCGCCGGAGATTGCATTCAGTTTGAGGCCCGCACCGACACCCGGCCAACCCCCTGGAAACCGCGGGCTATGTCCGGCGGAAACCGCCGGACATAGCATTAGGTTCGCGGTTCTTAAGTCCGCTCGCCAGGGCCCCCGCCGCCGGTAACCTTGGCCGATGTCTCGGGTCTCTCGGCGGGTTGGGGGAATTCAGGAATCGGCGACGATGGCCATCAGCGAACGCGCCGCGCAGTTGAAGGCTTCGGGACGGCCGACAATCAGCTTCGGGGCCGGCGAGCCTGACTTTCCGACACCGGCCCACATCGTCGAGGCGGCGATAGCCGCCGCCCGCGATCCCCGCTACCACCACTACACCCCCAACGCCGGCCTCCCTGAGCTGCGGGAGGCGGTGGCGGCGGCGACCCTGCGACACTCGGGAGTGTCGGCTTCGGCCGGCCAGGTCCTGATAACCAACGGTGGGAAACAAGCCGTCTATCTGGGGCTGGCGGCACTGCTCGACCCTGGCGACGAGGTTCTGATTCCGGCCCCGTACTGGGTCACCTACCCGGAGGCGACCACCCTTTCGGGCGGCGTTCCGGTGCCGGTGGTGGCCGACGAGTCCGCCGGCTTCAAGGTGACGGTCGACCAACTCGAAGCGGCCGCGACTGCCCGTACCAAAGTCCTGGTGTTTGTCTCCCCGTCCAACCCGACCGGAGCGGTCTATTCCCCGGGGGAGGTCGAAGCGATCGGGCGCTGGGCGGGCGAACGCGGCATCTGGGTCTTGACCGACGAGATCTATCAGCAACTGGTGTACGGGGGTATCAAGGCGGCTTCGATCGCGGCGGTACCCGAATTGGAAGACCGGTGGCTGATCGTCAACGGGGTTGCCAAGACTTACGCCATGACCGGTTGGCGATTGGGCTGGCTGGTGGGACCGGCCGACGTCATCAGAGGCGCTAGCAACCATCAGTCCCACATGACTTCGAACGTGAACAACATCGCCCAGCGCGCCGCCCTGGCCGGTCTGACCGGGCCTACCGGGCCAATCGAAGACATGAGGCAGGCCTTCGACAAGAGACGACAAACGATGCACGGCATGCTCGCCAAGATGGCCGGCGTCACCTGCGTGGAGCCTGAAGGAGCCTTCTACTGCTACCCGGGGGTCGAGGCCCACCTTCCCCGCTTCGGCACCTCGATGGGAGTCGCTTCGTACTTGCTGGAAGAGGCCGATGTAGCTGTGGTTCCGGGCGAAGCGTTTGGGACCGACGGCTACGCGCGGCTGTCTTATGCCCTCAACGACGACGACCTCGAAGAGGGTCTCGACCGCATGGGACAGGCTCTGGAGCGGGCTCAGGATTAGCCCTTCCAGAGCGGGTTTACACTCGCCAGCCAGTGGAATCACCCGACAGCGCCAAGGCCATGCTTCTGGTCGAACCCCGGCATCTGACCTGCAATCGGCTGCCGATCAAGTCCGTCAGCAACGGCGGCTGGCTCGCGATCGAGGCCACCGGAATCTCCGGTGGCGACGTCCAGACCTGGAAAGGTGACCGGCTCGACGTCGTCTACCCGCTCGTGCTCGGCCATCAGATCGTGGGCAGGATCGCCGCCACCGACGATCTGGCGGGCTTCGAAGTCGGAACGAGGGTCGTCGTCGAGCCTGAGTTGCGTTGCGGCACCTGCGGCCGTTGTCGGAACGGAGTCGGTGCCTGCCGAAGTCGCCTGCCCGTCAACAGCTACGGGCGCCTCCCTTCGACCGAATCGCCCGGCCTGTGGGGAGGCCTCGCCGAGTACCTCTACCTGGACCCATCGGCCCGGCTGCACGTGGTTTCCGACGACATCTCCGCCGAACTGGCGACTTTCGTCCATCCCCTCGCCACTGGATATACGTGGGCGGTCGAGCTGGCAGACCTGAAGCCAGGCGAGACCGTCATGGTGCTGGGGCCCGGTCCTCGCGGGCTCGCCTGCGTGGTTGCGGCGATGGCGGCCGGGGCGGGATGGGTCGGGGTCAGCGGACTCGACGTCGACAGCGACCGGCTCGAGATCGCCCACAAGCTCGGCGCCAACTTGACGGTCAACGCCTCCAGCGAAGACGTCGCCGCCTCGGTGGCCGATCACCTCGGGACCCGCCCCGACGTCGTCATCGATGTCACCTCCGACGATCCTGAGGCGATGTTCACCGCCCTCGACCTGGTTCGATCGGGTGGTCGGGTGATCCTGGCGTCGACCAAAGGCAATCGGCCGGTCCAGTTCTTCTCGGATCTCATCGTG
>DATEEG010000518.1:0-5821 GCA_035281305.1 Acidimicrobiia bacterium
TCCGGGGAGCTGGCCCCACAGTTTGAAGACCGATTCGTCCAAAGCCGGCTGGATGACCAGATAGCGATATTCGAACACGTCTTGTTCGTCGGTGGGGGTGAGGTGGCGGAGGCGGTCTAACAGGCCGTAGAGCCGTCCCAGCGAATAGTCCTCCGCCACCTCGGCGAACTCTTCGCCATTGAGGCCGCTGTGGCGGAGTTTTACCAAAGCGGCGGCCCGGTCCAACCCCCACCTCCCCTCTGTCATCGCCCGGTCGATCTGGGGATCTTCGGCCTGGGCTAGTTGGGTGAGCCGGGTCGCAGTTTGGCGGGACAGGTCCAACCGGGCCGAAGTCCAATCACCCATCGTCCTGGCCCCTTGCCCGCAGTCGACCTGGAAACGGTCCAACTGGCGGATCAAGACGACTTGGCGGGCCCGGAGACGGGTGATCGCCTCTTCACAGGCCACCAGCTCCAACTGCCACGAGCCGATCTGCTCATCGACCGTCCTGGTCTCACCCCACCCATCCATACCCCCCACTATGAACGGTCCCTATGACAGAAACCCCAGATATCACCTGACGAATCCGAGAATTCCGAAAAGAATCCGGCATCCGAAAAACGGACCCCCGGCCGCCCGGCGACCGCCCGGCAATGGCCGCGACCGACCGGGCCACCGCACCCCGACCGCCCCGAACAGCGGCGCCCCGCAGGAGAACCACAACACCCTGTCCCATCGCCGATTCTTCTCCCCGAAAGCACCGAAGCCGAGCGACAGACCCACCCCGCATCCAGCTCTTGTCCTTCGCCGATTCTTCTCTTCAATAGCAGCGGACCGACCAACTCGATCCGCAGTTAGCCTCGTCGGAAGTGCTTTCTATCGATCGGGCTATCGAAGCGATTCGCCATCACTCGTTGGCTTTGGCGGATGCGGCGGAGGGAAACTTCGACGCCGCTGTGACTTGCTGTCCGGGTTGGGAGGTTGCGGACCTGGTGTGGCATCTTCGGGAGGTGCACTACTTCTGGGGGTCGATCGTCGACGGGTTGGTCCAGGATCCGAACCAGGTTCCTGAGATCGACCGGCCCGATGACAACGAGCAATTGTTGGATGACTACCGGTCCGGCGCCGTCTGGATGGCCGACGTGCTCGAAAGGGCGGATCAGTCGCAGCCGGTTTGGACCTGGTCACACCAGAAGGATGTGGCATTCGTTACCAGGCACCAGGTCCAGGAGGCGGCGGTGCATCGGTGGGACGGCGAGGTGGCTGCCGGCGAGCACATCGAGATCGAACCCGATGTGGCGGCCGACTCCGTCGACGAGTTCCTCGAGCATTCGACCCCCGGCCGCTACCAGGAGGCCCTGCCGCTGTCGGGATCGGTCCACCTGCACGCCACCGACACCGACGGAGAGTGGGTCATCAAAGAAGACGAGGCCCGCAACCTCTCAATAGTGAGAGGTCATGAGAAGGCCGACGTTGCCCTGAAAGCCACGGCTTCGGACCTGTTGCTGACGTTATATCGTCGGATCGGAATCGATCAGGCCGACATCCATGGCGACAAGCTGGTCCTCAGCAGATTCCTGGCCAGAACCAACCTCGACTAGTCCAGCGGGCGTTCGTAGGCCGCCCAGGTCGCGTTCACAACGTAACCGAGGCTCGAGTAGAGGTGGAAGGCGCCGGTCGGGTTCTCGGCATGGACGCCGAGGGCTGCCTCCGTCATCCCGCGGTCTCGAAGGACCCGCAGGCTTTCGCAGATCAGCGCGCGTGCGACTCCCTTGCCGCGCCACTCCTTGATCGTGGAGATGTTCTCGGTGTAGCCCCGGAGCCGGTCGTACTCCTTGTTTTCATCCGTGTTGATGAATGAACGCACCTGTCCGACGACCCGGTTTCCTTCCCAGGCGATCTTCCATAGCGACGGGTCCGTGAACGGCCGATCCAAGAAACCCTCCCAATCTGCCTCGGTCGGCCGGCGTGCCCCCCAATGATCGAGAAACGCTTCGGCATCGGCTTCCCAGACGGCGCGGAGGTGCTCTGGCTCCACAGGTCGTATCTCCAGTCCCTCCGGGAGCGGTGCATCGGGGAGGGCGTCAAGAAGGCTGCGGGACATCTCCGCACCGAAGGTGATCTGCTTGAAGCCGTTGGCCTCGATCAGGGCTTTGGTTCCGGCCTCGCCGCTGTCGAGACCAGACCTGAAGACCTGGATCCCGGCGTCGTGGCCCGACGCGATAGCTCGTAGCCGTTCCAGGTCCCAGTTGAGAATCGCCTGTCCAATCCCGCGGCGTCTCCAGGCGGGGTCGAGGAAGGCAAAGGAGTGGTACGTGTGCTGTCCGTCTTCCTGCTTCTCCCACCAGACTCGCGAATAGCCGATCGGTTCTCCGTCGATCTCGACGAACAGCAGGTCTTCATAGGGATCGCAATTGTGGAGATGCTTGTATCCGGCCGCGATCGTCTCAACGCTGTCGGAGCGCTCTATGCCGTCGGCTTGTTTGGCAGCGTTGATGATCCTCGCCATATGCGCATAGTCCCTCTCGCCCCGGAACAGGCGAAAGCTGAGGCCTTCGATGCCCGGTGCCCCGGGAACGGCGATAGCTGGAGCAGACACGAGCCAAAAGCTACCGGCCCGTTTGCCCAACGGCGGTCGAATTAACCGGGCAGCAGCCAGCTGAGCCCTTCGGCCAGGCGGTCACGCCAGGCTTCCCAGGTGTGACCGTCGCGGCTCTCGCTGTACTTGACGCTGAGCCCGGCCTTCTGGAGGCGCTGGGCCATGTAGCGGTTTTCGCCGATCATGCGCTCGTAGGTTCCACACGAGAGGTAGACCTGGCGCGGCAGATTGGAAGGTTCGAGTCGGTGGAGCAGGTCGGCGACCGGACCGAGGAGCGCCTGGGCCGAGCCCCAGCCAGCAGTCTGGGCGAAAGTACCCGATTGGAGGAGGAGCCCGTTGAAGGCTTCGTTGTGTTTCCACGCCGTGTGTAGGGCTGCCACTGCGCCGAGGCTTGCTCCCATCACCAGCCGGCGGTCGGAAATCGGATATTCCTGTTCGATTCTGGGGAGCGACTCCTCAACGACGAAGTCGGCGTGGTTCGGGTTGGCGGCATATTCGTGGAGGCGGTCCCCCGGCCACGAGAACGCGGCGATGACGGGAGGAATCGCCTTCCAGTGGATCAAATTGTCGAGCACCAGGGCCATCGATCCGTACGTGAGATAGTCCCCCCCGTCGTGCACGAACAAAAGCGGATACCGGTGACCCCGATCGAACCCGGCCGGAAGGTAAACGGTCACCTTGCGATCGCCGCCGAGACGGGAACCGATCCACTGGTCCTCGAAGGATCCAGTAGGGGTTCCCTCGTGGACCTCGGCGAAGTCCGGCACCCTGTACCCGAAGCCGCGACAGACCGAGTTCGTGCCGAAGGGGTTGGTGGTGGTAATCGGGTTGAGGGGATCGTTTACCCACTCGGCGTGGTGATCGCGCTGCACCTCGAGTTTGTACTCGAGACGGGCGCCATCCGGCAGGGGAAGGGCCAGCCACCACAAGTCGTGGCCGTTGAGCGCGGCGAAGCGATGCGTCCCCGGAAAGCCGGCGATCATCGGTCGCAGGCTGACGGCGTCGGCCGGGCCCCGGAACAAAAATGTGGCCTGACCCGGCTCGACAATCGGGAATCGGTGTTGGGCGATGTATCCATCGATCGCCCCTTTATCGACGGTCTCGAGTTCGCTGACGACGGCCGGCTTCATCACGTCGGGACGTTCCGCAACATCAGGATGCTCTCACCTGGGCGATCTCTCCTACTTGGCCCAGGATCGAGCGAAGCTCGTCGAAGTCGGGGTGGCGAAGCCGCATCCACGCATTTGCCATATAGCCGGCTTCCACTGGCTGCGTCGGCGTGCCCGGGGAGGGGAGGTGAAAGTCGATGATCCATTCGCTGAAGCGGTTGTGAACTTCGCTGAGCCCGTCGTAGCCGGTGATGACGCCGTCACGGTCGGGCCGGAGGGCGATGATGCCGGCGGAGAATCGGCGTGACGGCGCCGTCGCCACGCGCCCGTAACAGATCGCATTTGCCCACTCCCGGTAGACGTCCATCTCATTGGCGGCGCAGTAGAGATCCCACGCCCCAACCCCTGGAGGTCGGCAGCCGATCTCGGAGAATTTGAGACCCTTGGGTCCGAAAAACCACTCCATGTGAGTGGCCGATGTCTCGATGCCGAGTTGAGAGATGACCCGCTGACCCATCTCTTTGATTTCGTCATAGCCGGAGCTGTCGATCCGGTTGGTGGTGATGAAGACGGGCGAGATCCACCGCGTCCGCATCGCTTCGAGAACGTTGGGGTAGTAGTGGGACGCAAACTCCAGCACAACTCTGCCGCCGATGGAGATCGTGTCATAAAAGCCCTCGTGACCCTCGACGAACTCCTCGACGGCAACTGAGTTGCCGTACTGAAAACCAAGGCCGGGTATGGCTGCTTCCAACTCACCATCGTTGTCCACCTTGACCGTTCCCGAGGCGCCGGCGGCGCTTCGAGGCTTGATGATCAAGGGAAAGCCGACCTTGCTGGCGAACCTGCGGAGCTGCTCGGGGTTGTCGGCGCCGTCCGATTGGGCGGTGGGCACGCCCGCCGAGCGCAGCGCCTCCTTCATGGCCGGCTTGTCCCGGCACAGGAAGGCGGTGCGGACCGAGGTCCCCGGGATCCCGCATCGTTCCCTCACGGCGGCGGCGGCCTCGACGTGCGCTTCGATGGTGGCTTCCAGCCGATCGACCCAGATCCGTGACTGGATGAAACGGACCGCTGCTTCGAGGGCATCAACGTCAACCACCGACGGAACCTGTTCGTAGTGCGAAAGCCAACCGCCGACGTCGCCATCAAGCCAGTCGCGTGGTCGTTCACCAATCCCAACGACGGTTGCCCCGGCCTCGGTCAGGCCGCGGGCGAACTGCTTCTGATAGAGCGGAAAGCTCGGCTCGATGAAGATGACGTTCACTGCAGGTCGCCGCTCAGGCGCCGGTAGAGATCGTCGTATTCACCTGCTCTTCTCTCCCAGGAATTGTCCTGGGCCATTCCGTTGAGCTGCATTCGCCTCCATGCGTCCTTGTTCGGGAAGGTGCGCAGAGCCTGGTCGATGCCCCACATCAGCGCGTCTTCCGAATAATGCTGGAAGACGAATCCGCTTCCCTGGCCAGTGTCAGGATCGTAGTGCGAAACCGTATCGGCCAGTCCCCCGGTGCGGCGCACGATCGGCGCGGTTCCATAGGCCAGGCTGTACATCTGATTGAGGCCGGAGGGTTCGTATAGGGACGGCATCAAAAACGCATCGGCGCCGCCTTCGATCATATGGGCGAGCGGTTCGTCGTAACCCCGGCGGAAGGAAGCCCGGGCTGGGAAGGTCGAGGCGAGCCACTGCAAGGCATCCTCGAACCTGCGCTCGCCCGAGCCGAGAGCGACGAAAGTGGCCCGCTCTTCGGCCAGAATTCGGGCCAGCGGCCGGATCATCAGCTCCACTCCCTTTTGAGAGGTGAGGCGGGTCACCACCCCCAGGAGAGGTGTGTCATCGGCCGGGTCGAGGCCCTGTGATTCGAGCAGATACCCCTTGTTGATCTCTTTGTCGTCGAGCGTCCTCTCGGAGTACTGAGCCCGCAGGAACCGGTCAGTTCGAGGGTTCCAGATGTTGAGGTCGATGCCGTTGAGGATGCCGACCAGGCGGTCCGATCGAAACCGAAGCAACCCGTCGAGACCGGCCCCGTGCTCCGGCGTCTGAATCTCCCTGGCATAGGTTGGGGAGACGGTTGTGATGGCGTCGGCATACATGAGCGCGTGTTCCATGAAGCTGATGCGGCCTTGCCGCAGGTGGTCC